>VCAW01000161.1 GCA_013607775.1 Campylobacterota bacterium
AAGTTTCAGAGTTTACACCAAAAACACAAGGCGAGGTTGAAGAGTCGTATGATGAAATCATCACACATAAGCCTATACAAATTCATTCTGCACAATTTGAATACAAGCATATAAAAGTTGCGGTAACTGTTCATGAAGATTATCAAATAAGTGCTTCCAAAATTAATAATGCTATCTATCAAGTTAAGTATATAGAAGACAACCTTCTGCACATTGAAGGTTTTGAGAATGAACCTAGTAAATTATGCTTACGGTACAAGAATAAGCAAACTGATGAAGTAGTATGCTCTGATGAGATATGGATTGATGATGAAAGAGAGTTATCAACTTCGGCAAAAACAAGATCATTAAGTGATTTTATTCAAGGTAGTAGTGAGCTATCATGGAATCACAATGCCTTTGGTGACTTACTGAAAGTCTTTAATGAACATCTAACACATACACCAAAGAGAGATGATTCTCATGCACTAGGTAATACAAGAACACATGACAAGGCAAGAACGGTATTCAATCCAAGTGATGTTTTTATTGATAACTACAACTTCACATCAGTACATTCAAGTAGTTCTAACAGATATGCCTTTGATATTCATGCAATTCTACGACAATACTTAGGTCTGTATAATCAGCATATGGATGACGATGGAAGAGAAGAGTTAACCCAAGAAGAGCTTCAAGAACAGCTTGATAAAGACTCTATTGATATAGATCCCAAGAGTACGGATGATAACAAATCTAAAACAAAAATAGACGAGCAAGGTCGTAAGAAGATTAAAAAGCTGATAGAGACTTTGGTGGCTGCTTTTACTAATGAAGAAATTGTTACGAATAGACCACTTACACTGTTGATAGATGATCTCAAGGTCGCATCTATTATTTTAAGGATGGGATTGAGTAATGAGTGGGTGACACAAGAAGAGTATTTTGATACAAGCTTATACCCTTTGGACTGAGTTCTTCTTCTCTTGTCCATTAGATGCGAACAAAGGCTATATAGACTTGAAGCTTGACCAAGAGAATATAGATATAGAAGAACTATACTCTGCTGAACTTAGTGCATCAATTCTCACATGGTTATTTGCCATTGAACCATCACACGACATTTGGTATATTCGATTGCTAATGTCTGCTATTCTTGTTCAGGCAAAATATAGCTGGGTATTCTTGGGATCCGACTATGAACAGATAAATGCTGAAGTCAATAAGGCTTTAGTTGCATTTAATCCTAAAGATTTAGATAAAACCTTGAGTGAACATGCAGACCTGTGGAAGTTAATTGTGAATACAGGTAATGCCTTTGCTGAAGTGATCAATGAAATCGGTGATAATAAAATTTCTGACTACAAAGACAGACTGCCTATGAAAGAGATAGAAAAAGGTGAACTGCTTTGGCAAGGTAATGAGAACTTCTATATTGTAAATTCACACTACAAGCGTCAAGTCAATAGACAGAATAAGTTTAGAGCTGATGTAGTCCCTTTGAATCAACTCAAGGAAGAGACATCTTTCTTGGTCAACTTTACAATTCCTATTCATGATTTACTGAATTTAGAAGAGTTCCAAGACCTTGCAGGTAAGCAACATTTACTCAATTTCATAGATAGTTACTTGATAAATCAAACAATAGACTAAGGCTTGGATATTTCTAATAGATATTGCCGTATTGTCAAAGAAGCCATTATCGCATTATTGACACCATATCAAAAGAGGGTAAAGACTATTACCTTTGACAATGGCAGAGAGTTCGTAGAACATATGAAGGCAGCTTCAGTACTGGGTTGTAAGACCTACTTTGCCAAACCTTATCACTCTT
>VCAW01000162.1 GCA_013607775.1 Campylobacterota bacterium
GATTGTCTGGAAACATCTCAACAAATTCTCTATATGTTTGTGGATAATCTTTGCCAGCAATTAAAACTTTGTCTTGTTTCTTGTTATTTGATGAATTCATACCATATTATAACAGAGGAGGAGTTAACCGACTAGCCCACTTAGACATTCATGGCATTATCACGTATGCAAATCGTCGTTTCCGTAAATTATCTGGATATTCAAAAGATGAGTTAATAGGTCTACCAAATATTGCGCATAGGCATCCTGATATGCCAGAAGCATTGTTTAAAGCAATGTGGAAGATTGTGTCGGAAAAAAAGATATGGCGTGGATATGTGAAGAGTATGACAAAGGAATGAAAATATTATTGGACATTGATGTACACGCAGGCTAAGTTTGATGATAATGGTAAAATTATAGGTTACATCGTGACACGTAAGAAACCTTTTTTGAAAGGTTTGGAAGAAGCAAAAAAAATTATGCTTCATTGTCTGGAAATCCTGTTGAGGATTATGAATTTTTTATGCGTGGAAAACTTTATCATGGTGATCAGCTAGCTACTCGTGATTAACGAATATAGTTTAGTAATAGATTGTTAATATAGAATAATATAATGCTAAATAGGCTTAATGTAAGTACTAAATAAGCTAATTTTTTTGATTTGATAATAGTCATAAAACGAGCAGTACCTACTTCTTTTACAGTAAATACAAACAGAATCCATCCTCCAATACTTCCTGCCAATGCCAAGCCTGCTGCACCCATAAACTGCATAAGTACAAGTGAGGCAGAAACAGAGGTAATGAGAGAGTAGATAGCAATCTTTGCCGCACGAAGATGTCGATGTGATGCATAGAGAAAGAGAGAGAAGAGTTTGGCAAGTCCAAAAGGTAGCAGTCCTATCATGTACATTTGTAAAACGTAAACGGTTTGTGTACTCATAGTAGAGGTAAAGTTGCCTCGTTCAAAGAGTAACCAGACAATGGGCTCTGCAAGTATGATGCCTCCAAGTGTCGCAAATCCGAGTAAAAAAGCTAGAAGCCAAAAGGCTTGGTTGAGGTTTTCATAGGCTTTGGTTTCGTTACCATTTTTGAGTGCTTTTGAGACAGCAGGAAAAAGTACGGTAGCTGTAGCTATGGCGATGAGCGCCAAAGGTAACTGAAAAACACGGTTGGCGTAGAAGAGATAAGAGATTGAACCCGTCATCAAAAATGTGGCCAAAAGTGTATCGAGAAATGAAGATATCTGAGGAACGGAGTTCCCCATGATACTTGGTAAAAAGAGTGAGGTAAAGTGCTTTTTCTCTTCTTCTATCGCTTTCTCTTTTCTATATTTCCAACCGCCTATAAGCAGCCTGTCCAATTTGAAATTATGTAGTGTCATGAGATGTACAATGACTTGTAAAACGCCCCCTATAATGACGGCATAACTGAGTGCATAAGCAACACTTTTAGGATCTTCTTTCATATAAAGATAAAGTGCAGTAATCATAGAGATATTCAGTAAAGCAGTTGCCATGGCTGTGGTGGCAAAATGTTCTTTGTATTGCAAGAGTGTTGCAAGAAATGTTACGATAAAAATAAGGTCTAAATACCAAAAGTTTATAGCAGTGAGTGGTGCTGTAAGTGCAATGCGCTCTTCTCCCCAACCCCATGCCATAAGTTTGGTAATGGGTTCAGGAAAGAAGGTGATGACCAAAGAGGAGAGCATTAAAAAAAGTAGAAAACGTAAAAAGATGGCTGTGGCAAAAACACCCTTATGTCTACTTGCTACAAATGAAGGCATAAATGTCTGTGTAAAAGCACCTTCTGCAAAAATTCTACGAAAAAAGTTTGGAAGTTTAAAAGCGATAAAAAACATATCACTCCAGAGCGAAGCACCCAATGCCGAAGCCATCAGTACATCACGGATGAGCCCTGTGATACGTGAAAACAAGATGCCAAAGCTGTTAGTGAAAATAGATTTAAGTCTCATGGGTCTCTTTACTATTGAGTTGAGGGTATTATATCTAAATAATACTATGAATTGATAAACTCTATAGATGTCAAATCAAGTTTTTGTGTTTGATATAAGGATGTTATAGCGTGATTGTCTATGGTTATCATAGAAATATTTAATGTATCTGCCATCTGTCTGATATGGCTGGGTGCTTGGTTAAACAAGGCTGTGGCGTAGGCATCAAGGTAGTCAATATTCCAGCCATTTTGTAAGATTGTCATGGATGTGTAGTAATGTGGGGATGTCCCCTTGTCAGTACTTAGTATATGGTGGTTCTCTTCGTCGATAAAACGTTCATACGTACCACTTGTAGAGATAGCCATGTCAGCCTTGGATGTTTTGATATGGGCGATATTGCCTTCATTAAATGGATCTTTGAGTGCAATGGTGTAGGCTTTGCCTCGTGTGACTATTTCTCCACCTACATCTACCAAAATTTTAGTTGCACCATATTTGGCTAGAAAGTTTGCAATGCGTTTTGCCGCATACCCTTTGCCAATTCCACCCAAGTCAAGTCTCATGCCTTTATTTTGAAGGTAGATATCTTCACGTGTTAAGGTGATATTTTGATAGTTCACAAGTTTTTTTTGGGTTTCAATCTTCTCTTGGGAGACTTTGCCTTCATTGGCAAAGCCAAAATGATAGGCACCATGACTAAGTGCTACTATAGTGATATCAAAAAGCCCATCTGTCTGTTTTGATGCTTCGATAGAAGTACGAAAAAGTGCATAATCTTCTTCGGTATATGGCGTAGGTTTTATGCCTGTATTGTTGTTGATAATATTTAAAAAGGAGTCTTCTTTGTAGGCACTGTAATGACGTTCAAAATCGGTTGCTATTTTGTGTGCCTGATAAAGAATAGCTTTGGAGACATCGGCACATATGAGAAGGTGGGTACTCATGACTTGTGCCTCAAGTACTTTCTCAAAAAGTGCCATGTCCTCTCCTAAAATTCATAGTCTATACGTATTGTAGTATAAATGGCTTGGATGTTACTTTCTCCAAACCATTGTTTGATGTAGGCATTATCACTCGTAGTATAATAATCTATACTAAATGAGATACTATATGGACTTTCCAACGATGGTTTATAGGTAACTGGTATACCAAAATCATAAGAATCAAATGCTGTCATACGATAGTCAGAGGCTACATATTTGTCCGTTGGACTGTAAGAGCCTATCGGTTTTGCAAAATTTGATCCACTTTGTGTATAGTATCTTGCTCTTGCGCCTACCGTCCAGTTGTCATTGATATCATGTAACCACTCTACATTGATTGTATGTGAGTCGATATCCCAGTCATCTGTATAGTATCGATAAGAGAAGTTCATTGCATTTTCATCATCAATATATTTTAATCCTTTGATGGCAAATGCATGTCCTGTTCTGTTCTCAGGATAGTTCTCAAACCCAATAAATGTACCATCTTGGATAACATAAGGGTAAGGTGAGGATAAGAATCCTTCTGAATTCATATATGAATCTTAACTTTCGCACCTAAATAATACATAAAATTCACCTCAAAACCTCTTAGTGGCAAGTGACCAGGCAAGTGCACACGCTGATTGCTTTATAGCCCTTGATATCACAAAATATTCATGAAACAAACACCCATAAAAAGCCCTATACACCGTACTTTTAGCTATAATACACCTTCCAAATAGAGGATAAAAAGTGTCCA
>VCAW01000163.1 GCA_013607775.1 Campylobacterota bacterium
ATAGTAATATATATTTGAAAGGGGGAGAGTAAAATGTATTTGTATGGCATCATTGGTATTTTAATGTTGATTATTTTGGGGATGACATGGATTTGGTACATCCAACCTAAATATAAAAGTAAAGTTACAGTAGACAGGAGTGTAGAAAGTCTTAAAGAAGAGTTTGAAACAAGTTATCATCCACTGATTGACGATATCTCTGAGTATGAATACTCTTATGACTCATGTAAGATTTTACTCAACACCATTCAAACACTTACAGAAGAAAAATCTCTTCTGCAACAAGAACTTCTAAAAGCAAAAGAACAACAGACAAAAACGGCTGTTGGGTTAGAACAAAAAAGCCATGAAATCATACATATCTCACACCAAATGCGTACATCACTCTCCGGACTGTTAGGTTTTACAGATTTTCTTAAAGATACTGCACTGACAGAGGAACAAGATGAATTTGTTTCCATCATCAAGACAAGTTCAAATGAACTTTTAACACTGGTCAATGGTATCATCGATATGACACCAAAAACGAGAGACGATATTATTGAAGAACAATCTTCCAAGACAGTACAAAAGAAACAAAGTCATGAGAAACCTAATGTCCTCGTTGTAGATGACAATGATATCAATAAAAAGTTACTTGCCAAGGTACTTGAAAATGAAAACTTAGAAGTGACCTATGCCTCCAATGGACAAGAAGCAGTAAATTTAAGGCAGAAGCATGATTATGACATCATTTTTATGGATATTCAAATGCCTGTGATGAATGGGGTAGATGCAAGTAAAGCCATACGTAAATTTGAAAATGAACAAAATAAATCAGCTGTACCTATTATTGCGTTAACTGCCAATACAGGTAAAGATGACAGAGATGAGTATTTGGATGCAGGAATGACAGACTATATGGCGAAACCCATCATGATAGATGATGTTAGAAAAAGAATAGCACAACTTTAAAAGTGTCCTTTAAAAGTACCATTATGTTAAAATAGCTTTAACTTTAACATAAATGGTGAACTATGGCATCTAAAGAGATACGCTACAAAGATAAATCGTTCCGATTTTCCTACGAGTTAGCAAACCCTACACAAGAAAAAGTATTGCTCGTACTACATGGCTGGGGTAGCAACAAAGAGATAATGAAACAAGCCTTTGGCAAAACACTTTCGGAGTATAAACATATCTATCTTGATATGCCCGGATTTGGTAAATCAACCAATGATATGGTATTAACGACTGAAGACTATGCACATATTGTCCAACTTTTTTTAGATAGCTTGGATGCCAAGCCTATGATTGCCATGGGACACTCTTTTGGTGGTAAAGTATCTACACTGCTTAATACGCCTTGTTTGGTACTGCTTTCAAGTGCAGGTGTGGTGACAGAAAAACCATGGTCTATCAAACTTAAAATTGCTACGGTAAAGTTTTTAAAACCACTTGGTATGACATTTATACGCGATATGTTTAAGAGTAAAGATGTGGAAAATATGAGCCATGAGATGTATGAGACTTTTAAAAATGTCGTAGATGAAGATTTTGAAGACTCTTTTGCCAAATCTAACTCTAAAGCCCTTTGTTTTTGGGGTAAGGAAGATACTGCTACACCACTCTATACAGGAGAGAAGATAGCTGGACTCATCGCAAACTCTCAGTTTTATCCTTTAGATGGAGATCACTTCTTCTTTTTACACCATAAAGATTTTATAGCACGAACCATTACAGAACAATGCAAGGAACACAACTAATGTTACAACTACTCAACTCCATAGCCTACGCACTTTTCATTTTAGCGATGGGTTACTACTTCATCACCAACCTACAGTGGTACAGCTACAAGCTCAACCGCGTACTTTTTCACCATACCAAGACATGGTGGCACTTTGCATACTTTTTGGTACCTTATGCACTCTATATGTTTGTGGACAGCGTGAGTGACTACAGTTTTGTAGTGGTTATAGGGTATCTTGTGGTACTCTATTTTTGGTATAAAGGGTTAGATAAACCATTGGTATTTACAGGACGTGTCAAACGTTTTATCGCTGCGATGTTGCTGTTTGCTATTTTTATAGCAGTGGCATTTAAACACTTTGCAGTGGTGATACCTATCTTCTTGGCATTTGCCATTTCGGTATTTATAGAAAAGATGCTCTTTAATGGCTTTAAAGTTAAAGCAGAAAAAAAGATAGCTTCTATGGATGGGATGAAAGTAGTAGGTATTACCGCGAGTTACGGTAAAACAAGCATCAAAAACTACGTAGAACACCTACTCAAAGCCAAATATAAAACCTACGCAACCCAACGCTCTGTCAATACACTAGGTGGTGTAATGATAGATGTAAACAATGACTTACCACATGACACAGAAGTCTATGTGGTAGAGATGGGTGCAAGAGGCGAGGGGGACATCGCAGAGATAAGTACCTTTGTCAATCCTCATTATGTGGTAGTGGGCAAGATAGGTTCTGCGCATATAGAGTATTTTAAAACTATGGAAAATATACGCAACACCAAAATGGAGATACTCAAAACTGACAGACTTGAACAAGCGTTTATTCATGAGAGTGCGATGGTTAAACCAGAATCCAATGTACATATCTTTGGAGAGAAAGCCAACTTGGATATTCGCTCCAATGTGCCTGCACCAGAATTTATCATAGAAGATGTGGAAGCAACGCTTGAGAGTACAAGTTTTACTTTAAATGGTGTACGTTACTCTGCGAGTATCTTAGGTGCTTTCAATGCTATGAATCTGGCTGCTGCTGTGCTTGTAGCCAAAGAGCTTGGGCTTACAGATGAGCAGATACAAAAACAGCTCTCTACACTCAAACCTGTTGACCATAGACTACAACGTATAGATGCAGGTGGTAAAGTAATACTTGATGACTCTTTCAACGGTAACATAGACGGTATGATGGCTTCATTTGACTTAGCAACTACCTATGAGGGTAGAAAAGTGGTCATCACCCCAGGGCTTGTTGAGGTAGATGACGCACTGAATGTACAAGTTGCCCAACGTGCCAATGAAGTTTTTGATGTAGTAGTAGTCACGGGTGACTTGAACTATGCTATTTTTAAAGAGCATGTCGATGCAGAGAAGTTGGTGAAGTTGGCGACTAAAGGTGAGATGGAAGCGATGCTTATTGAACAGACTAGAGTAGGAGACTTAATCTTATTTGCAAATGATGCACCTAGTTTTGTGTAGTTTTGTAGGTCGGGGTACCCCTTACCCCGACAATTATTTGCAAAAGAAAAAAGATTTTATTTCATATTTAATTTAACCGTCGGGGTGAGGACACCCCGACCTACAGTTTATTACCGTTCCATCTTCTTAAAAAAGAGTTCATGACTAAGACTTTTTAGGGTAATGCCTTCGACACCATACTTCTTCTCTTCTTTGATGCTAAATCCTTCGTTCATAGTCTCATGTAGACGTTTACTTACCCATTTTTGTACATTGCCTCGACATGCCATACGGGTGGTACGTAGTTGTGTGCTGAGTTGTTTTGTTTGGGGATTTTCTTTGAGTATGCCTGAAATACGGTTGCAACTGTCAAAGCCATCGACACGCATTTTTTTTGCATCGAAGTCTAAAATAGCACGTGCTTTGCGTACTTCCATACCATCTAGCACACGCATATGCCATGAACCAGAGAGGTCAGACAAATCGACATTGGCACTTAGAAGTATTGTTGAGAAGAGGGAGGCGAGGAGTAAAGATTTAGTTGTCATAAGTAGAGTGTTCCTAAATATATTTTAGATAGTATATTGGATATTATTTAATGGAGTATAAATGAAACCTTTATTTATTCTTATCTTCTTCTTTACAACACTTTTTTCTACAGAGATTAGCCTTACTCAAGATCAAGCCAATTTTATAGCCAAAAAAGTATGGCAAAATGAGGGAGCAGGGTTAGACAAATATCTCATTTGGTGGAACAGGGGAGAGGACTTTGCAAGTTTGGGTATAGGTCACTTCATCTGGTTTCCTAAAGACCATACAGAACGTTTTAGAGAAGTCTTTCCTCTGGTAGTAGCGTATATGCAGAAAAAGGGTGTAGAGATGCCTTCATGGCTTACTCCTGAGACAGACTTTCCTTGGCAGACAAAAGTAGAATTTGTAGAGGCTAAAAAAGCTCAAAGCAAAAAATACATGGAACTTTTTCATTTCCTTAAGGGGACGTTTGGGTATCAAGCAGAGTTTATGGCAGAACGTCTTAAAAATGCACTGCCTCAAATGTTAGAAAGTATAGAAGATGAGAAGCAAAAAGAGACCATTAAAACACGTTTCAATACAATGCTCTACAGCAAAGATGGTTCCATAGATGAAAGAGGTTTATATATACTTCTAGACTATACCAACTTTAAAGGTGAGGGGACACTAAAAAGTGAACGCTACCATGGAGAGGGATGGGGACTGTTACAGGTACTAGAACATATGGATACACGTGTGACAAACAAATATAAATCATTTTCCAATGCAGCAAAAGAAATGTTAAGCAGACGTATCAAAAATTCTCCTCCTGCTAGAGGGGAAGAACGTTGGAGAAAAGGATGGAATGTGAGATTGGATACGTATTGGAAATAAAGATGGGCAATAAACAATTTTCTTATTATTTAGACAGGGTGAGTAAATACGCAGGCTACATCGCAGCCATCCTAGTAGTCATCCTCTCCCTCTTAGTCGTTTATGATGCAACCATGCGTTACCTTTTTTCAGCAGGGTCTATAGCTCTACAAGAAGTGGAGTGGCATATTTTTGATATGGTGTTTTTGTTGGGGCTTACGTATGCTCTCAAACATGACAAGCACGTAAGGGTAGACATCTTCTTTGAGCGTTATTCACAAGATACACGGTATATTGTGCAGATACTCTCTATGCTTTTGCTTGTGATGCCTTTTTCACTGCTCTTTTTGAATGATGCTTTTGATATGACTATGCAGTCTTACTTACAACATGAAGTCTCTTCAGACCCAGGAGGACTAACAAACCGTTGGATGATAAAAGCTATGCTTGTGGTGGCGTTTGTACTGCTCATACTTCAGGCACTCTCTGAGGTACTCAAGGCGTATCATAGGTTAGAAAACAAGATGGCACTCATCAAAACCCTTGTTGGCGTTGCTTTTGTGGCTATACTTGTTTACACTGCATGGTACTACCGTATGGCATTTTGGTTTGACCCCGTGCTTCTTATGTTTGGACTGGCACTGGTGTTGCTCATGACAGGGTTTCAGGTGGCGTTTGTCTTTGCTGGGGTGGCGTTGTTTTTTGCACTCATAGCAGATGAAGTAGGGCTAGGAGTACTAGAGATGCTTCCCTACAGAACCTACGGCATCATGGGCAATGTCACGCTCATGGCTGTACCGCTCTTTATTTTCATGGGGCTCATACTCGAAAAGTCTAAGATGGCAGAGGGTTTACTGCTAAGTATGGGTAAACTCTTTGGCTCTGTGCGTGGTGGGTTGGCTATCTCTGTCGTGCTTGTAGGAGCCATACTTGCTGCAAGTACAGGCATAGTAGGGGCTTCGGTGGTGATGATGTCGCTTATAGCTCTGCCACTTATGCTCAAACATGGGTATTCTCCTGCACTGGCGAGTGGAAGTATCGCAGCAAGTGGTACGCTAGGTCAGCTTATACCTCCTTCTATCGTCCTCATTATATTGGGTGACCAGATGCATTTGAGTGTAGGGGATTTGTTTCGTGCGGCGGTGGTACCAGGGCTGTTGCTTATACTGCTTTATATCCTCTATATTCTTACACTCTCATACCTAAACAAAAATGTAGCCCCTGCCATCACCTCTGAGGAACCCTATGGTGCAGTCTTAAAAGAGGCGTTCAAAGAGATACTCCCTCCTTTGTTACTCATCGCTGTGGTGCTTGGTTCCATCTTCGCAGGTATTGCTTCTCCGTCTGAGTCGGCTGCCATTGGAGTGTTGGGTGCTGTGGCATTGGCTATGAGTAAACGTACATTTTCTTACGAGATGTTACGTTATGCGAGTATAGAGACTGTCAAACTCACTGCCATGATATTTATGATACTCATCGGGGCTACGGCATTTTCGTTGGTCTTTAATGAGTTGGGTGGAGGAGATATGGCACTGCAGTTCTTTACAGGAGATGTAGGAGATAAATGGACATTCATACTCGTAGCGATGCTGGTCATTTTCCTGCTAGGCTTCTTCATAGACTTTATAGAGATAGCCTTTGTTGTTGTACCCATCTTGGTACCTATCGTCGCAAGCTTTCACATAGACCCCATCTGGTTCGCCATCCTCATAGCCATGAACCTACAAGCCTCATTTCTCACACCACCCTTTGGCTTTGCCCTCTTTTACCTCAAAGGTGCAGCCGGAGACAAGGTGAGTACGGGGAGTATCTATAGAGGGGTAGTACCGTTTATCTTGTTGCAGTTGGTGGCGTTAGGGATTATTGTTTTGTTTCCTGATTTGATTTATTTGTTTGGGGAGTAGGGAATGGATAGTAATATCGTTACAGAGACTTTGTATGATTTTTTATTGAATAAAAATAAATTGTATTATGCAAAAATTATGAGGACATGCGGATGTGTTCGATTTGTCGATAAAGAGCCTAATGAGGATTACACAGGATACGATTATATATTTAAAAGTGGTTTTGTAGAGAACTATAGTGAAGAATTGAATATTTTATATATTGAGAATAGGTCATATTTGATTTATGAAATTGAAGAAAGCAAAATTCTTACTTGGGTTTGTTATACAGAGGATAGTTATAGACGTAAAGGTTACATGTTGAAACTTTTAAAAAAACTTAGTGATAAATACCCAAAGTATCACATATCTGTTGATACATTTGATAAGGGATTAATTCAACTTTGTAATGACATAAATAGAAATAATATTTTTCTTCGAGATAGGTAGGTATTTTTTCTCAGTGTTACGTTGTATATGCTAAAACAAACTTCACTTCTGTAGGGTGCTGTTGCTACAGCACCAACACTCCAATATACAAATTTATTTCGTATCCAAAGTAAAAGGTGTGGTGGCAACCACACCCTACAGGAATTTTAACTCCCCATCTTCCCCACAGCACAAGAAACAAAACTCTTAGCGGTAGTGGTAAATCCTTCCACAGTAGATAAATCTTCATCGCTCATAGGGTAGCCTAAGCTTTTGAGGGTTTGGCGTAGGGCAGGGACTTTGGACTCATCTATGTCTAGAGTGATTTGTCTTGGTTCTACCTCTAGGTTGACTTCTACTTCTCCAAATTCTTCTAAGAGTTTGGTTTTGAGTGTGTTGGCACAGCCTCCACATTTGACGTTGAGTACTTCGTATGTTTGCTTCATTGTGTGACCTTCTATTGGTTTTTTTGTATTGTATCGGATTTTCAATGTAATATTTGTGTATTAGAGACTAAAAAAGTGCTACAATAATACTAATATATAAAGGATAGCGTATGCAAACAGTCTATGATTTAATCATTGTTGGTGGTGGTCCTGGTGGGATAGGGGCTGTGGTAGAGGCAAAAGAACTTGGGCTTGAAAAAGTACTGCTCATAGAAAAAACAGAGAACCATTCACATACCATACGCAAGTTCTACAAAGATAAAAAACGTGTAGATAAAGACTGGCAAGGTCAAGCTGTAGAACTAGAAGGAAATGTAGGCTTTGAAGATGGTACCAAAGAGAGTACACTCAACTATTTTGACCAACTGTTAGATGATGAATCTATAGACAGCAAACTTAACTTTCGCACCTAAATCCAAGCATTTTCTGAGTAACATCCTGCAATACAGCGATGATACTCACTAAGTCTTCATTCCTATTTACAATATCTTCAATTTTAGCTATCTCATCAAGTATAATAATGAATGTCTGCATAGCAAT
>VCAW01000164.1 GCA_013607775.1 Campylobacterota bacterium
AAAACACCTAATGAAGTGTATTATGATTACATCAATAATTTAGACTTTCGAGGAGGAAAACTGTTACAATCGGTTTCGTAGTGAGGCGAAATAAGATATGTTGTTTTACTGGTCTTGAATAAAGGGAGCATTATACAAGTCCCTGATTATGTTTAAAGTTGACTATATGGTCTACACCACATTCACGTGCAACTTTGACAGTATCATCTTCACTTCCGTCATTGATAATAAGCCATTCTACTTTGTCAAAGCCTTCAACTTCTCTGGGTAAAGCACCAAGTGCAATAGCCAATGTCTCTGCTTCGTTGTAGCAAGGTATCTGGATAATTAGTTTCATGCTAATCCTTTTTTCTAAATTTTAAAATACTAAATAGTAATACAAGAAGACCTATGAATGCAAGTAGATAGGTATATCTGTTATAGTTTGGTGCATATTGTAGTAGTATAGTAGATTTACCATTAACTTTTATAGCAGGCAGCATATCAAGAAAGGTATTTATCTCTACATGTTTACCATTCACGCTTGCTACCCACCCTGGGTAGTTACGCATAGGTAAAACCACCCATCCGTGCTCTGTACCTGTATACTCTATTTGAATCTCCGTATTAGAGGGTTGTGTCGTTGTGACATGCATATAGTTTACAGGTGTTTGCGTATTGAGTGTCCCAAGGAAATAGGCACCATTTTTGACATGTTGGTTTTCAATAATATAGATATTGGGTTCAAGATTGAGTACTTTATATTTTTTGTTTTGCTTTTTCTCTTGGGTTAATGCCATTTTTAAGCTGAGTGGTTCTGCTTTACCGTTGACTCTGAGCTTATGTTTTGTTTCATTCTGATTCGCCCAAATAGTGAGTGCAGTGGGATTTTCTGTATCTAACATCTTGATAGAAACAGTATAGTTCCCTTCGGTTAATGTAAGAAGCTTTTGAAAGATAAATGGTACCCAGATATTATCATGGATTTTATCTTTAGGTACAATCACTTTTTCTATGACTTCATTTTCTTTTGTTAATGTGAGTGCTACATCAGAAGATGCTTGTTCTGTTCCATAGGTTGCCATCTTCAGCGTGATACCATTAATCTCTATAGGTTTGTCTATATGAAATGGCTGTTCAAGTGTATTGGTCGGCATATTGGGACTGGGTTGTTGCGGACGTTCATTATCCCATAATGAGATATGAATATATTCTGAACAGGAGGTACTAATAATGGCTTTAATCGCCAAATAATCTATATAGGGACTCTCTAAGTTAACCTGAGAAAATGAAAACATAGCAGATGCGGGTGTTTTAAAAGGTACATCAACAAGTTGACGTAAAATCTTTTTTTCTGCCCCTGAGTGAAAACTGTGTGAATACCAATCATTGAGACCATACCCACCTAAAGTACCCGCGATAAGGTACCCTCTATCTGCAATAACATGTTCAAATGGTTTCATATTTTTTTGCAAATAAGAAATAGTTTTTGTTTTAGGATAGAAAGAAGCGTTAGGTACAGTACCATTAAAGGCATGAAAAAGACTTCTTTGGTCTGCAATTTGTATGATAAAAAGTATAAGTATAAGGGTGAGTCCCCATTTTTTATTTTCTACTCTTCTATAAATCTCATGTATAACATACGCAGCGATAATAGCAAGAGCAACACCCAACAGATAGCCAAATCGTGTGAGTAAGCTACTGTTTAGTGTGGGGACTTTATGTATAAGTTCTGGGCTTATGAGGGTAAAGGCGATGGTAAGTGCATAGATAAATAGTGTCAATCCAAAAACAGCAATAAATGTTACTTTACGAAAAGTAAAAAAGAGTTAAAGAAAAAGAAATACTACAGGTAAAATACCTACATAAAAAGTGGTCTCTACTTGTGGATAACGATAGAGATATGGGTCAATAAAGAGTTTAAAATCATTCAGACTGAAACCATTCCCTCCATGTCTACTACCCATATCGCCCATCCATGAAAGAAGTTCTACGAGTGGATAGATAAAAGGGATAGATAGCATCAGTCCAAGTACAGAAAAGAGCGCAAGATGAAGAAGTATAGCTATGTTTTTCTTAAGTGGAAATCTTTGAAAAAGTAGAAAAAGAAAAACCATAATGGCAATACTCATATAGGTCATTACTGCAATCATAGGGAATCCTGCGACATTTAGCATAAACATCGTAACGGCAATGAATGGTAGATAGATCTTTTTGTCTGTATATATATACTGATATACTGTCAAAAATACCCATGGTGTCCATATGGCTGTATTTACATGTGGCCAAAAAAACCAGGCAGTGTTAAAGCCTGAAAACATGAAAACAAAGGCACCAAACAGTGAGGCATAGGTACCAAAAAATAGACGTAAGAAAAGATACATCCCTATGAGACCAATGAGTAGGTTAATGAGATTGGAAAGATAAAAACCTAAAGCATCATTTTAACCATGGCAAATGCCCAAAATGAAGGGGTAAATAGTGAGTTTGTAAAGGTCAATCCCGGTTTACCTCCACGCTGATAGTTCCATAAAGGTAATTCTCCTTCATAAAGATCATGCTTTGCACTTATCCAGATAGGTAATTTTCCATCTAAAATATCTGAACGCTGACCGTTGATGGGTTCTATGTGTAGATGTGTATTTTGCCAACCAGGATACTTTACAAGTAAATCCATAGGTGCGATGGTTTCAGATTTGAATGGGTTTGCCCCTAACATAAAAAGGGCAGTAAAAAATAGAAATAGTTAGGGAAGTATCTTAGATGATAGCAAAAAACTTTTGATGTTCATAGTATGGTCTTTCCCGATAGTAAATAGTTGCAATTATATCCAAATATAATAAAGACATCTCAAAACATTATTGTTTTACTTCTTTAATCTTAAACTCTTTGATGATGTACTCTCCGCTATTTCTTGTGAAGTCAACCCTTAATGCATTATTGATATATGCAGAAGAGAGAACAATTCTAAAATAGTTGTCTCCTTTATGCAATGCCAGTTTAAAACTACTTCTTTCTGCATAGGTACTCTGAGGTGTTTTTTTAAGTAAAGTTGGAATAGTGATTCTTTTGGACTTTCTATATTTATCAGTAAAACAGCCTGCTTTGAACTTGCATGGGTTGTGTCAAGTATGAAGAATGGATCTGCCAACTCTACATTGGCATGGAGATTCCCCGATTTTTGTGTTAATGTAAACTGATCATTTTTACTATACGTAAAATGTTTATCTTTAATATCGAAAATAGTTTTTAACTTGCTGGTATCAAGTTTGGTATTCTCATTAAGAAGATAAATATCTTCATCTGCAAGTATCGGCATGTTTTTTAATAGTGTACGTGTTTGGCGTATTCTATCTTCAATATTATTTTTTGTTACAAGACGTTTATGTGCATGGATACTATCGATAATATAATCACCAATACTTGTGACAAAATGACTTCCCTCAAACCAATTGTGCTGGTCAAGTGCGATGGGTCCAATTTCATAAAAGTCATAAAAATCAGTGACTTGAGCTAGTTTACGTTTGAAGTTTTCAATTTTACTTTGGTCATAAAAAAGATAGGTTTTGTAGTAGGTTGGATAGAAAAAAGTTGTCAATTTAATATGATGTTCATCACAAAGCTTTTTGATTTTTTTGATATCTTCAATACTTTCATTGATACGAAATTTACCTGTATATCCAAGCTTCGCAGCAACAAGGTGACGATGGTTCATTTTTCTTACATCAGCTTCTTGTGTTCTTGAACGTTTTAGTCTTGCGTCTTGATCGGTTACTTCTTTCGTTTCTAACAATGCTTTATTATCTTTGATGATGTTGATTGACTCGGGAATAAACCTAAAGAGCCAATGGCTGTAAAGTTTAGCATCCCCTAAAAGGTTGTTGTGGTACACCAATCTTGACAACTCTTCTGTATGATCTTTCCATATATCATAGTCATTAATACCTATCCAGACACTTTTTACAGTGACGCCACTGTTTAGAAGTGTTTCTAAAGTATGTAGGTAGGTACTGACTGTTCCAAAACCGTGACTCATGTTGTAAGTATGTTTAGAGATTTTGGTCATATCCATAAAACCACCTCTGGAAGATCCAAAGACCAAGGTATCATAGTCATGTTTATGTTCTATCACATAAATGGTTTTTAAAACAAGTTCATGCTGATGGAACTTTTTGTATCTCATGACATAATCATGATGTAGCACTCTAGATGGATCAGAGATATAATTGACTATAGGCAACATAGAAAATATCAAAAATGCAAGTATGATAGAGATAAAAATAAAAGATTTTTTTGCATCGATTCTCCTGTTAAAAATTGAAATATAAAAATTCTGAATGTGTGTTAATGCTAAGTGCAAGTAAAGAGATACCCAGCATAAGTCCTGTAGATACGGCAATCCATAGAGGTATCTTTGTATGTTGTTGAAAATAATTCTGTAACTCTTTTGCATTTTTGAAGAAAAGTGTTACGATGAAACCTATAACAATCAAGATAA
>VCAW01000165.1 GCA_013607775.1 Campylobacterota bacterium
CAAATCAATACTCCCTTTGTATTTTTAATGTCATTGACAATAAATTGTTAAAGAACTTACAACAATCTCTCATATTGGCACACAAACAAGCCAATACTTCTATTATTGTTTTAGATGAATATTTCATCTTCAAAGTACTCTTCAATCAGAGTACTTCAAAAAGGAAACGAAATTCCTATGTTTATCTCACTTTTTTCTGCGGTTTCAGTTATCTTTTATAAAACGGCTTTGTATTATATTTAATTATGAATTCTTTTTCCTGCGCGCATTGTATCAAAATGAAATAAAATTTTGTATGATATAATGGCACAAAAATATAAACAAAAAGGCAACAGATGTTAAGAATCCCTGCAAAATCACCACAAGCAAAAGAAGCATATGTGTTAGTTAAAGGACTGCAAGCCTATTTTGTAACAAAACTCAATGCTGTAGCTTTAGAGTATGGAGAGGGTAAGTCATGTGAAGCTGTAGTATGGGGACGTGATGGGGGTAAACATGGTGGTGGTTCTCGTTATGAAGCGCGTGATGAAGTCATTTTTAACAGAGGTTCGGTGAATGTTTCTCAAGTTCATTATGACGATGATGAAACAAAAAAACTAGGTTCAGCTACTGCCATCTCTACCATTATACATCCGCGTAATCCACATGCCCCTTCTATGCATATGCATATCTCATGGACACAGATGCGTGATGGCAAAGGGTATTGGCGTATTATGGCAGACTTGAATCCTTCTATTATCTCTGAGTCAGACTTAGATAAAAAGATATTTTCAAAGATGCTTAAAGAGGTTACAGGAAAATATTATGAAGAGGGTGCAGCACAAGGAGATAGATATTTTAATATCCCAGTTTTAGGACGTACCAGAGGAGTGAGTCATTACTACCTTGAAGGGTATAACTCTGGAGATTTCCAAGCAGACAAAGCTTTTGCCAAAGAGGTAGGAGAAGCAGTGATAGACAAATACATCGCTATCATCTCTGCAAAACTGGCTACACATCCTACGTATACAGAGGAAAAAAAGCAAGAACAATTAGCCTACCATACACTCTACCTTTTTCAAGTACTCACACTTGATAGAGGAACAACCTCTGGTTTACTGGTACATGACCAAAATGACGTAGGTATCATGGACTCTATCCCATCACATGTAAACAGAGACATCTTGAGCACTTGGCAAGAACTCATGCCAAAACCTCAAGATGAACTCGTAGCAGCACTACTCAAAGCATTACCAAAAGAAAATCCTACACCTGTAGATGAAAAAACGAAAAAAGTTTTGGCGAATGCTGTACGTAAGCATTACAAAAAGCATCCTGAAGCACTAAGTATGCAGGCAAGTGGAGAGATTATCCCTCCTACAGTAGATAATCATAATTAGAGGGTAAACTTACCCTCTTTGCGGTTCTTCTTTACTTTCTCATAAGTATCTATCACCCCGTTCATAGCAATAAATACCCCTTCTTTTTCTAATGCCTGAAGATAACCATAGGCAGAAGCCAGATTGGCAGTTGCTTCGGTAGGGTCTATGTGGTAAGGTACCATAGCACCTGTAAGGACAATGCTCTTTTCCAGTTCTGCATCTGCCAAGTATTCGGCTGTGATATCCATAGTATCTGTGCCATGCACGATGATAATATGTCGATACTCTGATTGATGAATTGTACTGAGGAGTTCCAGTCTGTCATGGTTTGTCATTTCCAGTGAGTCTTTGCCTATTATATTTAAAATTTAAAATTCACAGAGCCATTTTGAAGCTATGGTTTTTAGAGCATTTGATGATTTGTCTATGTCCAATGCTCCTGTTTTTGGGTTGTAGACTTTGTTAAAGGTACCACCTGTGCTGATTATGAGTATTTTCTTCATGTTAGTCTTTCGTTTTTGTTTGCTAATGGTAAAATAACATAATTATATTAGGAGAAGTTGAATGGTAATGAAGGGTAAAAAAGGTGTCATTTTAGGCATCGCTAACAAAAAGTCTATCGCGTATGGTATTGCTAAAGCCTGTCAAGAACAGGGTGCAGAGATGGCTATTACATTTTTAAATGAGCGTTTTGAACAAAAACTGGCACCTATCGCAGAAGATTTAGAGTGTGGGGCTAGACTCTACCCTTGTGATGTCTCTAAACCTGAAGAGATAAAAGCACTCAAAGACTCTTTGGAAAAAGATATGGGTGAGATAGATTTTATCGTGCACTCCATCGCTTTTGCACCAAAAGAAGGACTGAGTGGTCGTTTTTATGACATAAGTAAAGAGGCATTTGATGTGGCTATGGATATTTCTGTCTATTCACTCATAGAAATTGTAAGAGAATTAAAACCTATACTATCTACTTCTTCATCGGTACTTACACTTTCATACTATGGTGGGGTAAAGTACATACCAAACTACAATCTCATGGGTGTGGCAAAGGCTGCATTAGAAATGACGACAAAATACCTTGCGGAAGACTTAGGTAAAGATGGCATACGTGTCAATGCCATTTCTGCTGGTCCCATCAAGACTCTAGCAGCCGCAGGTATTGGTGATTTTGGCTTTATGCTTAAATGGAACAAAGCCCATGCTCCACTTAAAGAGAATGTAACCATCTCCCAAGTAGGAAACTCAGGGATGTACTTGCTTTCAGACCTTAGTTCTGGTGTTACTGGTGAAGTACATTATGTTGATGCATGGTATAACATCATGGGTATGCCTGCTGTTGAGTTTGATGATGCAGGAAAACCTCATATCGCTTGGAATGGTGAGGCTAAATAAACTCACCATTTTTCTTTTTCATTCTTCTCAAGGTGAGAGTCTGTACAGACTCTTAACGGACTTGAGTATTATTTTCACTTCTTACTAATCTAATGTTTTACATTCTATATCTCCAGAGAGGATTATTCTTTTTATACAGATACAAATAGTTGACAATTTATATTCAAGAGAGTATCATAAATAATGTAGGGTTATACATTTTATAATAATGTATAAAGATATTGGATTAATCAATTTTGTATTGATAATTATCTATTGTATATAAAGTGGGAAATGAATAAAAAAATAATATTTATATCTTTAATGACAGGTATATTATTACTTAATGGGTGTAATAGTAATCAAAGTGAAGATGATAATGTATGTACTGAATCTACAGGAATACCATTTAATAATGTAAAAGTGATAGAACAGGAAGCTCTCCTTGATGTTATTGAAGTGAATAGTACGCATCATAGATTAATGTTAAATAGCTCGAGCCACTTGCAAATTCAAACCCAACAATCAACTAATTCTTAATTATGCCAAACTAAGAGATTAAAAAAATCTCTCAAAGGTACGATTATCGATAATTTATCTCAATTTCTAATAAATCTTCATTTTTTCTCCGTGTTTTATTGTTTAGCGTCTAAACCTACTTTCTTTTCTTACATTTTTGATACCTATTGTCAGGTAACAAGCTTTAGACTCTGATGAATGCAGATAG
>VCAW01000166.1 GCA_013607775.1 Campylobacterota bacterium
ATTTAATCGTAGATTATCAAAACACAGAGGTCTTGTATTTAGAAGACTTCTAGAGCAAGCCGTTTCAACGGCTCCTGTAACTGAGAAAAATGTTACTTATGGTTATAAATGGAACAAGGAGGAGTTAACCGACTAGCCCACATACATATTTACCATAAGCACTGAAATTTTTAGTCTCTTTGAGTATCTCTAGTACTGTATCGGTAAGAGGTACGATATGTTCTACTTTCATTTTCATTTTATCAGAAGGAATTGTCCAGAGTCTCTTTTCAAAGTCTATCTCATCCCACTCTGCATAACGTATATTCCCTGCTCTAAGAGCTACGTGAGGCATAATACGTAGAGCTTGTTTGGTTGTATAGTCACCAGAATAATCATCTAATGCTAGTAGAAGTATCTTTAAGGCTTTCGGATCGGTAATAATAGGGTAGTGTTTCTCAACTTTCTTACCAATCTCTTTACTTGGCTTAATAGAGCTTGTAGCACTGTATTCAAGCAGTTCTCTATCTACACCATAGTCGAGTATGGATTTAATAAATGAGAGGACTCTTCTAGCTGTTTCGTGTGTACCCTGAGACTTTATGCGTCCTATGACATCTAAGATATCATTTTTTGTGAGTTCAATAATAGGAATATCTCCAATATAAGGCAAACAATGGTTGGAAATCCGTCCTACTTGTTTTTTATGATGATTCGCACTAATAGGATTTGCAAGTGTAAGTATATGTTCAAAATATGTATTAGAAAGATAAGAGAAGGTATATAAAGTTTTAGTAGCTTCCTTTTTGATAGTTTCTTTTTCTTCTTTACGTTCAGAAGATGGATCAATACCGTGAGAGATTTGATATTTAAGGTCTTCACGTTTTTTTCTAGCTTCCTGTAAAGTAACTAAAGGATAAATACCCAAAGAGATACGTTTTTCTTTGCCATCAAAACTATATTTGAGTCTCCACCACTTTTTACCTTTTGCCGTGATAGAGAGATACAGTCCTCCCCCATCAAAGAGTTTGTACTCTTTTTCTTTAGGTTTAGATGCTTTTATCTCTTTGTCCGTGAGTGGTCTAACCATTCGTGCCATCGGGAATTTCCTTACTTTTAGGGATAACTTTTTTTGCTTATTTTCTATATTCTAGCAGTTGTCCCTAAAGTTATCCCTATAATATCTGGAAATAGGTAGATTGTACTGGATGCTATTGGATGATTAAAATGTATTAAAGGTCGTATTTAAGGGGTATATTTGGGTTTTAATGGATTGTGTTGGATAGTTAAGTGGTGGGCTCTCGGGGACTCGAACCCCGGACCACTCGGTTATGAGCCGAGTGCTCTAACCAGCTGAGCTAAGAGCCCTGATTAGAATCTAAAGTATCAATGAAAGTCTTTCGTTTGCATCGTCACTTTTGAGTCAGAATTATAGCGACTGTAATCTTTAAAAGCAATAAGATTTTGCAAAATTCCAAAAATTACTGCAAATATAATAAATGATGTCCCTCCATGACTAAACAAAGGCAATGGAAGTCCCACTACAGGGGCTAAACCAATGACCATATAAATATTAACTCCCATATAGACAAAGATAAGAAATGCCAAGCCAGAGGCAAATGCTTTAATGAGATAATCATTGGCATATTTGGCTGAGATATAGAGAAGATTAAAGATGAGTAAGATGTAGAGTCCTATGACTACCATCATCCCTTTAAATCCCAATCTTTCTCCCAAATAGGCAAAGATAAAATCGGTTGAAGAGACTGGCAAAAACTTCAACTGTGTCTGCGTAGCCTCTTCTTTTGCTTTGCCTTCTAAACCACCAGAACCTATGGCTATAAGTGCTTGTTTTACATGGTAGCTTGGTTTTCCTATAAAGTCAGTGACACGCTTCTTTTGATAGGGTTTAAGCTGTCCATAGAGCAAAGGCGCAGTCAGTCCTAAAATAATGGCTATCGTCATCCATATTTTCCAATTAATTCCCACTACAAAAAGAATACCGTATCCAGTAATAAGAAGCACCAATGCCGTACCTAAGTCAGGCTCTTTGGCAATGAGAAGAAAAGGTACCACAATAACAATAGAAAGTTTGATAAACTGAAAAAATCCATACCCCTTTTCTGGTGGAGGTGTACGCCTAATAAGGTAACCAAGCATCATAATAACAGACACTTTAATAAACTCTGAAGGTTGTAATGTAACACCCAATCCTGGTATTTCTATCCATCTCTGAGCACCGAGAATGGATTTACCTATCAATTCTACGGCAAAAAGAAGCCCTAAGTTACCAATATAAAAAATGGGGACAAACCACCAGATAATCTGTCTCCATGGGATAAAAGCAGAAACAGCAAAAGCAACAGAGGCTATAAAATAATAGACCATCTGCTTTTGAAAGAGATGTGGGTTTATCTCATTAACCAAATAAGAAGATATGACAAATAGAGGCACTACTTGGAACATAAGGATGTATGAAAAGTGTTTAAAAATACGTTTATCAAAATCAAACCACGAATCCATACATCTTCCTCAATTTTTTGGTATTACCCAAATCTCGAAAGCAAATTCAAAGAATTCTATTTCGAAATTTGGGTATTATATCGTAATGCGACTAAGGAATATCATGCTTTCATTTTATAGATTTTCACATTTTAAAAAGTACGATTCACTCTTACATGCTGTAAGTAAAAAATCTGAAGATAAACCCTATGCTTTCAGCCTTGCACTCCATACTGGCGAAGATGAAAAAAGTATCATAACGAACCGAAAAACTTTAGCAAAGCTGTTAGAGAGTAGCTCCTCATTACAATTTATAGTTGCAAACCAAACCCACAGTGACCACATCAAAGTCATTGACAAACCTCTTCCACGTGGTTGGGAGAGTAGTTCAGATGCTATAGAGGACTGCGATGCACTCATTACCAATCTGCCAAATGTTGTACTTACGATACTCACAGCAGACTGTGTACCCATACTTTTGTATGATCCTGCACAAAAGGTAGTTGCTGCGGTACATGCCGGATGGAAGGGTAGCAAAGCAGAAATAGTCAAAAAAACTGTTCAAAAAATGACTGAAATATTTAACACTAACCCAGCAGAGATACAAGCAGGCATTGCACCCTCCATCGGAGGATGTTGCTATGAAGTAGGAAAAGAGGTGGCAGAACACTTTTCTCATATACCAGATGCCTATACACAACAAGATGAAAAGTATATGCTAGACTTACCTACAGTAAACAAACAACAGTTACTTGAAGCTGGACTTAAAGAAAAAAACATAGAACTCTCTCATATCTGCACAGCCTGTAATGCAGAACATTACTTCTCCTACCGTAAAGAACAAGGCTGCAGTGGTAGGTTTATGAGTATGATAGCACTTGATAAATACCCATACTAACATAATAAAATACTATATTTAACTATAAATTTAAACTATTTATATATTTTCTTGCCATTTCCTTTATAATTAGAGCCACTTGCAAATTCAAACCCAACAATCAACTAATTCTTAATTATGCCAAACTAAGAGATTAAAAAAATCTCTCAAAGGTACGATTATCGATAATTTATCTCAATTTCTAATAAATCTTCATTTTTTCTCCGTGTTTTATTGTTTAGCGTCTAAACCTACTTTCTTTTCTTACATTTTTGATACCTATTGTCAGGTAACAAGCTTTAGACTCTGATGAATGCAGATAG
>VCAW01000167.1 GCA_013607775.1 Campylobacterota bacterium
AACGTAAAAAACAAAGAAATTGTAGGCACCAAACCATAAAGTATGGAGTAAAAATGACAAATTTATAGAAATTTAGCAAAAGTGAGATAAATTATTGGGTTTAATTCCTCATAGAATTTTTTTAAACTCAAAAATTGTTATGAGGAGATATTAGCTGTTTGCCAAGATTGAATTTGCAAGTGGCTCACCTAATTTTTGTAATACTTTATCTAGTACAGTTGTACTAACTAAACGTTTGATGGTGCCCAAAAGATAGGTCGCTTTCGTAATGTAATAGCGTGGTTTTGGATGTCTTGCCAAGATGATTTTGTGGACTACAGCTGCTACTGATGTGGCTTCTTCATTAAAAGGTACTTTTTTATGTTTTCCTGCTAAGTTTTTTTCATACATTTTTTTATGTACTGAGTGTTCAATATCTACATTGTCATGTAGCTTTTTCATTGCTGTTTTTCTAAAGTTGGATGTAATAGGCCCTGTATTGAGCAGTGAGACATGTATATCGGTATCATGAAGTTCTAGTCTTAGTGTGTCGCTAAGTCCCTCTATGGCATATTTACTGGCATTGTATGATCCTCGTCCAAAGAGTGAGATGAGTCCCAGTACTGATGAGTGTTGGATAATCTTTCCATACCCCTGCTCTCGCATCACAGGTATAATTTGCCTTGTACACTCATGTAGTCCAAAGACATTGGTTTCAAACTGTTCACGCAGTACTTCTGTTCGTATGTCCTCTATGGCACCCGCTTGTCCAAAACCTGCATTGTTAAACCAGACATCTATTTTTCCCTCTATCTGCATCACTGCATTAATCACTTCTGTTATTTGTCCATAATTAGTGACATCAAGTTGCATAGCGTGTTCAAAGCCTAAATTTTTAAGCATCTCAACATCTTTGAAGTCTCTGGCAGTAGGATAGACTTTTACAAATTTATCTTTTAAATACTTAGCAGTTTCAAGTCCTATACCTGTAGAACATCCTGTAATTACAATATTTGTCATAATTGACCTTTGAGTATATGCCCACAGTTTTTCATACTGTAGGTGGTGCATTGTTTTGTAAAAAATGTGTGTGCATCTTCAACATTGATAATCTTGTCTTTTTCTCCTAGAAATACCTCTATGGTAATGCCTTTGTCTAAAAGTGTCTGTATCTTCTCTTCTTTCCAAACATAACTTAAAAGTGCATCTAACTCATCCTTGGTACCTATACTAAGGTATGGTGCCAAGTTTACATCAGACGGATAGGAAACATTGTCTAAAAATTGTTTGACATAGGCTTCTTGCCCTGCTTCAAAATAATGTAATTGGGTACGTATAAAAGAGGCCTTTTGTGTTTGAAAGAAAGCAGGAGAGAGAAGAATAAGTCTGTCTATACGCTCAGTGCTTCTATAGGCATACTCAAATGCCTGTTGCGTACCGTAAGAGAATCCTGCAACGGTAAAGGCATCATCTGTAAGATACTCCCTAAAGAAACCTTCTTCATTTTGAAGAGAAAAACCGTTAAAGTACTTCATCTAAAACGTTTCATTAAAAAATTTTGCGTAGAATCTCTCTACATTCATCTGCACTTATATTCTCATGGGCTAAAAGATATGTCGATATTTCACTCAATGCCACATCGAGTGTTTTTAGCAGTGTATTGACCTCAGAGACGGATTCTTTAAGAAGTTCCTCTTCTTGTAGTGGAGTGACAGTAAAGTTGTCACTCATGGCATACTCATAAACTACTTTCCCTACTATCTCTTTGGCTTGGGCTATGTCTGAAGCAGCATTGGTAAATTGTTCATTGTATCGTATACGTGTTGCAATGCTTCCTGCAAGGTAGACCTTGATGCGTGAGAGTAGTTGGCTTTTTGAGAGTATCTCATGTTCTTGTGTGAGCAGGCGGGTATTGACGATACCTATTTTTTCAAACTCAACATCCAACCATGTAGCAATGACCGCTTTCGCTCCTTGATAAACAGCTTGTATCTCGCGTTCTTCATCGGTAAAAGAGAGAATTTTACGTTTCCCAAGTAAGACTTTTTCTTTCACCGCCTCAAAGTCTGAAGTCTCCAACATACGTCTGTTACCACGCATGGCATAGATGGCTGCTTCATTGGTAAGTGTATCAAGTGCAGCTGAGTTAAACCCTACTGTCATACGCGCGACTTCTTCGATGTTCACTTCATTGGGTTTGTTGGCGAGGTAGAGCTCTAAGGTTTTTGCTCTGTCTTCCAAGTCTGGTAGTGAGATGTGTACACGGCGGTCAAAACGTCCTGCACGAAGCAGTGCTTCGTCAAGCATCTCTATCTTGTTTGTAGCCCCTATGACGATAACACCTGAAGAGTCTTCAAACCCATCCATCTCTGTAAGCAGTTGGTTGAGCGTGGCTTCACGTTCATCATTTCTAAACTCACCACGGCTCTTACCCACCGCATCTATTTCATCAATAAAGATGATGCTTGGGGCAGACTGTTTTGCTTTTCTAAAGAGTTCTGAGACACGTTTGGCACCCATACCTACATAAATATGTACAAAACTTGCACCACTTTGGTAGAAAAAAGGTACATTTGCCTCACCGGCTACTGCCTTTGAAATGAGTGTTTTACCCACACCCGGAGGGCCTACAAGCAGGACACCTTTAGGTAGGCGTATGCCTAAATCACGGTATTTTTGAGGCTCTTTAAGAAAGTCTATAATCTCCTCAAGCTCCTCTTTTACATCTTTTATCCCTGCAACATCATCAAAGGTCACAGTAGAGGTGATTGCCTGTACCGGTGCCATATCTACACCCTCTTCGGCTTTGTTTGCAGAGCGTATCTGTTTAAGCTGTTGAAGTCTGTTTTGTTGGATGAGACGAAATAAAAATCCAAATGCCACAAGTACAATGAGCAAAGAGAAAAAGTCGTAAAGATAGCTATTGTCTTCCACTACTTCCACTGGGTACTTTTCAAAAAAGGCTGTTTTATTGACAGCATCTTTATAGATTTTATAGGTGTTTTGTGGCGTTTTGAGACGTATATAGTCACCATCTATAATGATTTTTTCTATTTTGTCATCGCTGTAGAGTGCATTTGCCTGTGTATGGGTGATGAGTGTATCTGTGTCTCTCATGACAGTAAAAAAGAGTAATCCAAGGAGTACAACAAGTAAACCTGTGATGATTTTTATATTTTTTGCATTGAGCATGGCTTGCTTATATTTGCGCTTGGTTGCCGGCATCTGTGACCTCCACATCATTTAAAAAGACCCAGTTTGCACTGAGGTCTTCGTTTGATTTGACAGTGACTCTGTTAAAGTATTGGTCAAAACCTTGGTATACACCCTCTTTGCCACTCTCAAGTAAGACTTCCAAGTTAGAATTATGGCTACGTCTGAAGGCATAATTTTTGGCTTTTACGAGTACTGTTAGCTCCCGGTGACGCTCTTTTGCAATATTTCCTCTAATCTCAGGTTTCATAGTAGCACTTACTGTGTTGTCACGTTTGGAGTAAGAGAAGGCATGTGCATGTGTCAGCGGAAGTTCTTTTACTCTGTCCATAGCAATTTTCCACTCTTTTTCATCTTCTCCAGGGTGTCCGACAATGAAGTCTGTTCCCAAGGCATACCCTTGTGAGGCTATTTTGTTAAAAAGTTCTAGGTCTGTTTTGTAGGTATTCCGTCTGTTCATAACTTCTAGCATCTTGCCACTTGTATGTTGTAGCGCAATGTGCATCTGTTTTGCCATCCAAGGCTCGTTTAGAAGTTCCATAAATTCATCATCTATCTGTATGGGTTCTAAACTTCCTATGCGTATACGTCTGACACCACGAATGTTACTCATCTTTTTTAGCAGTTTAGCCATAGAAGTATTATGGTCACGTCCGTAGCTTCCTACGTTGGTTCCTGTAAGTATGAACTCCCCAAAGCCATTGGAAGCAAGTTTGGAGATCTGTTCCAAGATGGTCTCTTCTTTATGTGAACGTGCAGCACCACGTACTTGTGGTATGATACAGTAGGAACAGGCAAAGTCACAGCCCTCTTGTATCTTTATAAACGCCCTGCTCTTCCCCACAAACTCCTCTACAATGGTAGAGTCTATATGTTCAAGATCCCCTATTTGGTAAAAAGGGTTTTCGTTTTTAAGTACTGCATTGATGTTCTCTTTTTCTGAGTGTCCTATGACACCAAAGACTTTTTTGTCTTCAAAAAGAGTCTCTCCTTTGGAGTGAGACCCACAGCCTGCGAGTATTACTTTAGCATCTGGGCTTTTACGTTTCATAGAAGAGATATAGTTTCTTACCGAAGAGTCTGCACCATTGGTCACCGTACAGGAGTTTACTACGATGTAGTCAGAGTGTAATTCATCATCTGTCAGTTCATAGTCTTTGAGTTTTGACATCATTACTTGGGTGTCAAACTGGTTTGTACGACAGCCAAAGGTTTTAAAGTATACCTTCTGCATTAAAACGTCTCCTCGCCCATCGGCATATCTTGTGGTGGTTTAGGCATAGGCTTACGTACATCTTTATCGACGTAGATAGACTGTGTAGGAAAGGCAAGATGAATGCTCTCTTCTTCCTGTACTCTTTTGATGATTTCAGCGGAGATAGTACTTCTGAGTGTCAACGTAGCATAAGAGTTTGTGAGGTACCAGGCAGAAATTTTCATGCCGTAAGGCTCGATGAATGTTAAAATACGTGGTTCAACATTGGTATTTTTCATATGGTACTGACTTCGTAGCTTGTTGAGCTGTTTTCTTGTGATGTCGGTATAACCCTTAGAGTACTTCTTTGTCACCTCTTTAGCGATAGAAGCAGCCTTTTGGATATCTGAATCAAAGGTAATCATAAAGTCTATTCCATCCCACACAGTTTTAAGACCAGCATGAGAATAGTTGGCTATCATATCAGTAAATATGAAGTTGTTTGGGATGAAGATAACACGCCCCGCACGTCTGTTGTGCATGTATGCTGTCAAGGTCACATCTTCATGCATGGTCATACGTAACATAGAGATATCAACGATATCACCAATATACTCGATGCCACCTCTTTGGAATTTGACTCTGTCCCCCACGTGGATAGCACCACCCATCACGATAGTGACCCAGCCCATGAGTGACATAAACCAGTCTTTCATCGCAATAGCAATACCGGCTGATGCAAAACCAAGAATGGTCACAAGGTATGAAACATTTTCGATGTAGGCAAGCAAGAGTGTAAAGATAAGTATCGTTACAAAGGAGATATTGAGTGCTTTGTTGATGGTATAGAAACGCTCATTGTCTGACATATAACGACGTACAAGGTATTTGATGAAAAAGAGTAAAATAAGGAAAAAGAGTATCACAGCACCAATCATAATGGTACGCTCTACCTCTTTTTGAATATCATTTTTAAGGTTGAGTTCTATCTCATCTATTTTTTTCATATAGACATTTTGTGTGGTCTTAAAAATATCAATAACCGGTGTAAAGGTTTTTATCTGATCATTGATAGCAGCGAGTTCTTTTCTGTATGCTTCATTGTTGCTCTCTAGTGCGATAAGTTGTTTGACAATCTCACGTTTCTCTTTAAATTTCTCTAAAATATGCTCTAGCGAGTGGTAACGTGCATTATACTCCTCTTGGTCTGACTGAAGTTTTTCTTTATATGACAGTGCCCCAATTACAGCAAAAGGATTCCCTACATTTGGTACTGTACCTATATCTGGAGGGGTAAGAAACTTTTTAAAAGGGTCTTTTTCATACTCTTTAAGCAGTTGCAGTTTCCCTGAGAGTGTTGTTTCGCGTTCTTTCAAGGCTTCCAAGTCTGCTTTTTGGTCTTTAGAGAGTTTTTTTCGTTTTTCCAAACGGGCAATTTTCCCATCTATAAGTATTTTTTGTTTTTTCAATACCTGATAGGTATGGTAGTTACTATATATTTTAGACCAGATATTATTCTCTTTGAGCTCTTTTTCTATCACTTCATTTTCTAAAATGAGTTCTTGTTTTTTTTGCTCTGCCTGTATCTCTTTTTGTGTTTTTACTTTTTTGATTTTATTTTCATTTGGGACGACTACATTTTCAGTAGTTGTGTTTGTCTCAACAGTTTTTTTTGCATCAGACTCTGCAAGGAGTAGTTGGCTGGAAAGCAGTAGTGACAGAAGAAGGCTTACTAACTTCATGCGCTCTCCCCAAAAGTAGCTAATACTTTTTTAACAATATCTTCATCTGTATCCGAGACCATTTTGTAATTCCCCATACCATTTGGCAAAATGAACTTGATGCTCCCCTTTGCAGATTTTTTGTCTAAAAAGAAGTGTTCATAAAAGTCATCGATATCTTTGATGACATACTCTGTAGGGAGATTGGCAGAGACTAAGAATGCTTTTACTGCATCAGCTTCCTCCTGTGTAAAGAGTCCAAGCTCTATAGCTAAGGCATTTGCCATGACCATACCGATGGCTACAGCTTCACCGTGTAGGTAGGTGGTATAGTCGGTTTCGTTCTCTACCACATGTCCAAAGGTATGCCCATAGTTCAGTACAGCACGTATGCCTGCTTCTTTTTCATCTTGGTTGACTACCCAGGCTTTGAGCGATACGCTTTTGGCTATCATCTCTTTAATCGTCTCAACGTTATTGAGATCTGCACCTTCTAGATAGTGGAAAAAGTCTTTGTCAAACATCACAGCCATTTTTACGACTTCAGCAACACCTGCAGCAAACTCACGCTCAGGCAGTGTTTCTAAAAATGTAGGGTCTATGTAGACAGCTTTTGGCTGATAGAAGGCTCCTATGAGATTTTTGCCATACTTGTTGTTTACACCGGTCTTTCCACCTACTGAAGCATCTACTTGAGAAAGCAGTGTGGTAGGTATCTGGATAAAGTCAATCCCTCTTTGGTAAAGGCTGGCAGTAAATCCTGTCATATCTCCTATGACACCTCCCCCAAATGCGATGAGTAGAGACTTTCTGTCAAGCTTATGTTCAAAACACTCATTTAAAATGTTCTCTACAGTTTCTAATGTTTTATAGCCTTCCCCATCAGGGATGGTGACGACATGAAGCTGAGTCACAGAGAGTTTGCTTAATAGTCTGTCGAGGTGATGTCCTGCTACGGTTGGGTTGGTAACCACCACCACAGAGGTATCAAACGTAAGTGTGGGAAGTGTATCAATCGTTATGTCGTATGTGATGTTTTGTGTGTGTGCTAATTCTATAGGAACAATCATCTAAAATAAACCTTGCAATGTAATTGGATTTATTTTATCTTAATTGTCATTAAATATCGTTTGAGTGGGCTTTAAACCCTTTTTATAAACTTTTAAATTACCCCTCTGTAATGGCAAATGGTACAAGGAGTTTTGGGTGTTTAAAAGTGGTGAGTAGAAAGTCCTGGACTTTTGAAGAGATCAGTTTTCTAAAACTGCCTCCATTTAAACGCTCTTCAAAAGGTGCGATTTGCAAGATATTATTCATATTTGAAAGCTCACGTATAGGGTTTGAAACTTTTTGCTCTATGTCTATTTCCATGTTGAAAATATGTGTAAGTGTCTCATAATGCTCGATAATCATCTCTCTACTTTTAAAATCATCCTCTGGATCAAAATCACATAAGGAGAGACTTAACCCTAAGGTTTCGGTGATGTCAAATGCAGTAGATGAGATGGACTCCATCTTCTCCTGTTCACTCATAAGTACCACAGATTTTGTGATGTCAGATAAGGCTCTGTTACCAAAGAGATAGACAAGTTTTTTTAACTTATAGAGCGCTTCTTTACGCTTGTCAGCCTCAAATGTAGGGATTGAGTTCATAATAAGTCCAATATTATATTCGTGAATATCAAACTCGATAAGGCTTTCGACATCTTCATTATTATAGGAGATGGAAATGGTTACATTGTCTGACTCATAGGCTTTGAGTGTATCTAGCAGAGCAAAATCATTAGGGTATAAAATACGTACAAACAGAGACTTGTCTTCCAATTTATTCAATAGATAGAGACTCTCTTCAAGATATTTGATAGCATTTTTTTTGTCATACCTAAAATCTAGAATAAGATAAATATCTTTACCAAAAGGCTCAGGAAAGAGTCCCATACGTTTGTTAATGGTTTTATAGACACCATCTAAAACAAGAGGCTTCCCGACAATCAGCAGTGTATCGTTGGGCTTAATCATAATGGCATTGGTAGGCAGTATCTGCTTTTCATCACGGTAGAGTGCAGCAATTTTCCACTTACGCTGCAAGATGGAACCTATGTGTCTATAGGCATAAGAAGAACCAAAAGGCACATGTACCTCCATGATCTCACCCTGCCCCAGTCCCACGTTTTGTGCCACAAGAGGCACGTTGGGAAGCTGGTCGTAAAGGTGTGCGGCGATGAGTGCAGAGGTATGTACTATCGTGATGTTGTCTTGGTCTTTACCAATCTCATCATCGTCCCATTGGTTTACAAGTACAATACGCATTTTAGTATTAATAAGCGCAATGTTTTTGAGTACATAGCGGGCATCTTCGATGTCATCCATGACGATGAAAAGGTTAGAAAATTTTGTCTCAGACATAATACGAGAAAGCTTGAAATAACTGGTAGGATCAGCATCTATAATGGTGACATTTTTACCTAGTTTATCGGGCTTGGTATCTGCTTTGTAGCAGGTGACATGGTATTGGTTTTCCGCTACCCTATTTTTACTTACCCAATCAATAAAATGTTTTGCAATGCTACCACTTGCCAAAATTAATATATTTTTTATGATACATCCTCATGCGCTTTTAGATATAATCTCACAATTATTTAGGGAGTTATTATAGCACAATGCATTTTCAGATAGATAAAACAGATGGTAAAGCCAGAGCCTGTACGATAAAAACAGCACATTCTACCGTGCAAACCCCAGTCTTTATGCCTGTTGGTACTGTAGGTGCCGTGAAGACACTAGACGCAATGGACTTGGCAACATTCATAAAACCAGAGATTATATTGGCTAACACCTACCATATGTATATCCGCCCAGGAGATGATGTGGTAGCTAAGATGGGCAAACTACATGGATTTACTAAGTACCCTAAGTCATTTTTGACAGACAGTGGAGGATTTCAAGCCTTTTCTCTCTCTGACAATGTCAAGATAGATGAAGGGGGTATTACCTTTGCTTCTCACCTTGATGGCTCTAAGCACTACTTTACCCCAAAGAAAGTGATAGATATCCAACATAACCTCGGTTCAGATATTATGATGATACTCGATGACCTTGTGGCACTTCCTGCCACACAAGAGCGCATCGCAGCAAGTATCGACCGTACAACACGCTGGGCACAGGAGAGCATAGACTACTTTAGAGAAAAACAAGCACAGGGTGTAGGTGTAGAGCAAAATATCTTTGCCATCATCCAAGGGGGAACAGACAAAGCTTTTAGAGAAAAGTCTGCCAAAGAGCTTTGTGCTATGGACTATGATGGTTTTGCCATCGGAGGTCTGAGTGTAGGTGAAGCCAACCAAGACATGTACGACACCGTAGAGTGGACAACACAGTTCATGCCTGAAGAGAAACCACGCTATCTTATGGGTGTGGGTACACCTGAAGACTTGGTAGAAAATGTCGCACGCGGTGTAGATATGTTCGACTGTGTCATGCCTACGCGTAACGCCCGTAACGGTACACTTTTTACTAGCTTTGGAAAAGTAAACATCAAAAAAGCAGAGTTTACTACTGACGAAGGTCCTATAGACCCTGAGTGTAAGTGTATGGTTTGTCAAACCTACTCTCGCTCTTACCTACGCCACCTCTACCGTGCAAGAGAGATAACATACTTTAGACTAGGTACTATTCATAACCTCTATTACTATCTAAATTTGATGAAAGAGATGAGAGAAGCCATCCTCGAAGAGAGATTTGAAGCATTTAGAACAGAATTTTACAAAAAACGCGAGAAGTTAATTATCGTATCCTTAACGCGATACACATCTCACCCTCTTTATTGATCTCTTCTACTACAGTAGCGTCAAGAGAGGGTTTGCCTGTGATGAGCACACCTTTGAGAGAGTTCATGACATGAAAGAAGTCTTTGTTAAAAGGTGTCATGAGTTCTTTGATACCTTTATGAATAAAAAGCTTTCGAATGTTCTCAATACAATGTTCATAATATATTTTATTGACAGCACGTTGTAGTCTATAATTTTTCATAAGTTCAATATTTTTTATCCGTACCTCTTTCTCTATATCTTTGAGATGAGAGAGCCCTTGCACAAAATTAATTTCATGTTTGATTTTTTCTTGGTAGTTTGCATACTCTTGTTCTACATGCTTCTCCACATCTGACTCATAAGCCTGAAGCATCGTATGTAAGGTCTCTTCATCAAAGTTATGTGCAGTGAAACAAGTGACTATAGGAGTCTTGTTTCTCATAGTCATTGTCTATATATCTTTAAGTATCTCCAATGCCACCATAAGATAGACATATTTGTCCTCTTTGTCTTTTTTATAGCTCACACCATGTTGCGATATATCAACATGAGATCCCACATATTTGACTTTTAACATATTCTTTTCCCTTAGCTAAATTACCCCAGTCTATTTTTCCAATACTTAATCCACGTATATCTTAGTTGGGATTTTTTTACTTTTCTGAGTTTATTGGGTAGGTTTTGGCGTAAGTTCTTCTCTAACTTCTTGGTAAGTTTTTACCTTTCATAATGGCATTAAACCCACCTGCACCCTGCTGATGCGTGGCATAGAGAGAAAAAGCTGAGATTTTATAACCACGTTTTTTTAAACTTTTAATGTTAGCTTTCATAATAGCTCTAAAAATTTTGTCTTGATTATAAGGTCGTTTCCAAAGATGTTTTGGAATACCTAGTTTTTTTGCATAAAACTTTGCAGTACTTGGCATAATTTGGTACTTTCCATAGGCACCTGAATGATGATTTTTGACAGTATATTTCCCAGTACGTGATTCTATTTTAACAAGCTTTTCAACAATCTGTTCTAAATTATTTTGGCTTAACCCAGCATATTTTGCTAACTTTGAACATGATGCCTGACCCGCAGTACTTACAAGCAACATTATCCACGGTATAGAGGCTTTCCGTAACTTTTTTTCTTGCGTCACAAGTAGATTGATCACTCTTTTCATAACGACTCCTAATAACAACATATATACTTATACTATAGAGCCACTTGCAAATTCAAACCCAACAATCAACTAATTCTTAATTATGCCAAACTAAGAGATTAAAAAAATCTCTCAAAGGTACGATTATCGATAATTTATCTCAATTTCTAATAAATCTTCATTTTTTCTCCGTGTTTTATTGTTTAGCGTCTAAACCTACTTTCTTTTCTTACATTTTTGATACCTATTGTCAGGTAACAAGCTTTAGACTCTGATGAATGCAGATAG
>VCAW01000168.1 GCA_013607775.1 Campylobacterota bacterium
TCATAAAAAGCCTTATAGTTTTTTTGATAAAGTTTTAATGTTTGTTGTAAAGTATTATAACATTTATCGAGGTCTAAAGGTTTTTTTGAAATTTAATTTAGCTTAAATTGTGGGTTGTTTTTGGTAATCTGCAAGTGGCTCTGTAGAGATGATATTGTGTTGAAAGATAATAAGCTATGTCTAAAAGGTAACGATGTGTTAGTACCATATCTTGAAAAAGACATAAATGCCATGTTAAAAAAGAGCAATAAAGGAGGTATAGACCTTAATATTGCAGATATGAGAAAAGTATTAAAAAAAGCATCTAAAGTCACGTATCTTTGTGATGTTGTTTCTCAAACTAAGTATATGAATATTGATATCAATCGTATATTAGACAGAGTAAAGGTTATTACAGATAAGTCACCTTCTAATTATTTGGTACATCTAGATATGGAAGCAGGTTTTAATTTTGAGGTTGTGAAAGAGTTTATCGAATGCATGTATGATATGTGTGATGATGGTCACGTTTTGGTAGGATGTAATGAACGTAAAAAGAAAAAACTATCTAAGAAAAAAGAGGATGTTTTTTATGAGCAAGATGAGGTGAAACCTTATGTGGTTTTGAAGATTTTGATGGGTGTGTGTTAAAGTGAGTAGAGGGTAGAATGGTACAAATTAAAAAGGAAAAAATATGCAAGAAATAAATATATGGTGGGAAGGTCCTTTTGCACAAGAGGAGATTATTGATAATAGTATTGATAAATCTAAGTATGATAATACGGCGGAGAAGATAGGTTTATATCAAGTATATGGTTCACATCCACTATATGGTAATGATGTTCTGCTATATATTGGGAGAACAAAAGGTAAAAGTGGATTTAAAAGTAGATTAAAAAATAGATGGGTGATAGAATATGGAAATGATGCAAATAATGTGAAAATTTATTTAGGCACAATTTACTCAGACCGTATGACAATAATACCCCAAGAGGAAAATAGACAGATAGACTTAGCAGAAGTATTATTGATTAATGCCCTTAAACCAGCGTATAATTCATCAAATATTCAAAGTGTAGGAACACAATATATAGAAAAAAAATATTTAGTTAAAAATATGAATAACTATAGAAATTTATATCCAATTTTATCTAGTGAATATTTTTTAGAAGATGATATATTAAATGTTGTATATGTTGATAAATTAGCAAAAATATATAATGCAAAAGTTGTTAGTCAGGATGAGTTTTATGGTTTTGATGTTGTGACTAATGATAATATTTTTGTTGGGATTGATTATGAATGTTGGAATGCTATGAATGTTCCATTACATATAGGGCTACATAAGGATATAGGAGAAGATTTATTAAGAAAAATTGAAAAAAAATATAAGCAACTTCATTGTAAAGATAAAGATGAGGATTACATATATATATCAGCCATTGATAAATTAGATGAACATATAGATGAAAATATAGAAAAAATAAAAATTGTTATTGATGATATAAATGAATTAATCAAAGTCTAAATACAAGTGACCAATGTATATTCCTAAAGTAAGAAACTGTGTATTATATGAGTGTCATATTTATAATGCTGCAGAGAGTATTGAATAAAAGCAATATTTTCATAGTATCAATATGGAAGAGTTATAGTATAATTCGAGTAATTAATTATAGAGGATAACACGGGTGTCAGCACAACAAACAAACGAAAAATCCATCATTCAAAAGTTAGACCTTGACGGCTATGTCAAGCAGTTTCAGACTTTTTTAGCCAGAGAAAAGCCTGTGTCGATGATGGGTGATATTAACCAGCATTATCGTTACATCAAAGCACTTGGTAAGGTGCAGTTTCCTACGCCATCTCCTGTACCAAATTTAGACAAGGAACTTGCACGTATTAAAAAGCAAGCCATCCTTAGTCTTGATGAGATTTATGCTTTTGTGAAGATGTTTTCTTACTTTAACAAACTCTCAGCAGTAGGCTTTACAGAGCCACTTATTTCTTGGATACAGGGCATTGAGATACCTGAAGAGATTGTAGAGATAATAGGGTACTTTACTGAAGAGGGTGACATTAACCCTGCGCGTGATCCTGAACTTCACAAACTTGAACGTGCACTCAAACAAAATAGACGTGACATTAAAGATACACTCTATAAACTGGCACACTCTTCTAAACTTCGAGACTATCTTGTAGATACTCAAGTACACTTTAATGGTGGAGAAGAGACACTGCTTGTACGTGGAGGGTTTAACAATGTGATTAAGGCTACCGTTGTTGCAAGAAGTCCTGGTGGATTTTTTTACATTTTGCCTCAGAGTATCTCTCATTTAAAAGAGAAAGAGTCGGCTTTGGTTTCTAGCAAAGAAGAGATTATCTACCGTTACTGTAAAGAAATCTCAGCAGTGTTTTTTAAATGGGAGCGATTTTTAGCGTTTATCAACAAAGAGTATGACCGTTTTGATCACTATCAGGCTAGAGTTAGTTTTGCTAGAGCGAAAGAGTATGAGTTTATTTTACCTTCGAAGTCTAAACGTATAAAACTTGCAGATTTTGCACACCCTGCCATAGAAAAACCAGTGCCAGTGAGTATGGACTTTAACAAGCAGATTATGCTTGTGACCGGTGTGAATGCTGGGGGTAAAACCATGCTGTTGAAGTCTATGCTCTCAGCAGTGTATATGTCTAAGTATCTTCTGCCTTTTAGGTGTGATGTGACGAAGACAGAAGTGGGACACTACAAGAGCATAGAAGCAGTCATAGATGATCCGCAATCAGTCAAAAATGATATCTCCACTTTTGCAGGGCGTATGCAGGAGTTTGCTAAACTTTTTAGTAAAGAAGATGCCATTGTAGGTGTAGATGAGATAGAGTTGGGTACAGATTCAGATGAAGCAGCTTCATTGTTTAGAGTGATGCTTGATGAACTGCGTAAAAAGGGCATAAGCTTCATTGTCACCACTCACCATAAACGTCTGGCTTCTTTGATGGCTAGTGATGATGAGGTAGAACTCATCGCTGCACTGTATGATGAAGAGCGACGTTTGCCTACCTATACTTTTTTACAAGGAAGCATTGGAAAATCTTATGCTTTTGAAACGGCAGAGCGTTATGGTGTACCTGTAGCCATTGTGAATGAAGCGAAAAAGGTTTATGGAGAGGACAAAGAGAATCTTAATGAGCTTATAGAAAAATCTACTTCGCTTGAGCGTGAAATGCGCATGAAAATAAATAAAATAGATGAAGAGTTAAAAGCTGTAGAAGCGAAAAAAAGAAAACTTGAAGAGGATGAGTTTAAACTTCAAGAACAACATAGAAAAGCCATAGCGACACTGGAAAACCGTTATAACGCAGCCACCAAAAAAGCACGAGAAGCATTAAAAGTCAAAGAATCCACTGAGGGTAGACGACTGCTTAATGTAGCACACCAACGTAAAGACTTTAAGCAAAAAGAGTTAGCCAAAGTAGAGGAAGAGCCTTTAAAAGAAGGCGATAAGGTAAAGTATCGCTCTCATAAGGGTGAACTTGTCTCTTTAAGAGGAAAAGATGCAACTATCATTGTAGATGGGTTAAAGATGCGAGTACCTCTTTCTCAACTCAAACGCAGAGGAGATACTCCACAAGTCAAACTTAAACCAAAACCAAGAAAACCAAAAGCAGATGTTAGCGTAGAAAAATCAGGTGCATCTGTCTCCATCAAGCTACTTGGTATGTATGCCGATGAAGCACTAGATACGGTAGATAAATTTCTCTCCGATGCGCTAGTCAATAACCTGAGTGAAGTACAAATCATTCATGGTACAGGTGGAGGTGCACTGTCAAAGTTAGTCAGTGAATATTTGAAAAAACATCCGAAGATTGGTAAATTTTATAGAATGCCTGGAAATTTGGGTATTACAGTAGTAGAGTTGTAGAAAAAATATAACATAAGAGAGTAGATTTATAGTCTACCTCTTATATTTCTTTTCCCATACAAAAGCAAAATTGCAGGAGTATAAACAATTTTGCTTCTGTTTATAAAAGTTCAGTTTTTTGGAGTCTCCCCACCCCAATTAGATTGTAGCAAGTCCGCGTCACGTTTCGCGTCACATTTTAATTTTTTTATTATTTTATCCATGAGCCACTTGCAAACTCAAACCCAACAATCAACTAATTCTTAATTATGCCAAACTAAGAGATTAAAAAAATCTCTCAAAGGTACGATTATCGATAATTTATCTCAATTTCTAATAAATCTTCATTTTTTCTCCGTGTTTTATTGTTTAGCGTCTAAACCTACTTTCTTTTCTTACATTTTTGATACCTATTGTCAGGTAACAAGCTTTAGACTCTGATGAATGCAGATAG
>VCAW01000169.1 GCA_013607775.1 Campylobacterota bacterium
AACACAAATGCAAGTGATGCAGTTAAAACTGTTTCTACTGACTCAGCAAATTCTGTAAAAACTGTTTCAGATAATGCAAATGATTCTGTAAAAACAATCTCTTCCGATGAATATGCAGAGCACATGAAAAACAAAAAATAAACTTTAAATACTAGTAGTCAAATTTTGACTACTAGCGAGTAACTATTTCTCCTCTCTTTTCTTTCAACCATAAATTTTTAAAATTTTTTACTATAAGCTTATATTCTATAATATAACTCTATATTATATTTTTTATAATAAACCTTAAGTTATATTTAACATAATATTTGATACTATACAAAAGTACAAAATCATAACAAAAGGGAAACACAATGAGAAAAATAATTACTACAGGTGCAGTTGCTGCTGCACTACTTACAGGTGCAAATGCCGATTTCGATTTCGGAGATATGTTTAAAGATATGAAAGAAGCTGCAATCAGCATGAGTAAAGATGCTAAAGATTCTGTCACTGCCATGAAAGACGGTGCCGTTGAAACTTCAAAATCTGCTGAAAGAACAGTTACTTCTGTAAGTGAAGATGCAAAAGATACTTCTACTAAAGTTTCTGATGACATGAAAACAATGGAAGTTAATACTACTAAAGATATTACAACATCAACTAAAGCTATCTCAACAGATGCAAAAGATTCACTCAAAACTACAACATCAGATCTTAAAGATTCTGGTACAGTAATCAGTACTGATGTAAAAGACTCTATCAAAACTGTTTCTAATGATGCAACAGATTCTGTAAAAACTGTTTCTAATGATTCAAAAGATTCTGTAAAATCAGTGTCTGACAATGCAAACGATACAGCAAAAACTGTTTCTAATGACTCTAGAGATTCTGTAAAAACTGTTTCTAATGACCTAAACAGTACTTCAAGATCTGTATCAACAGATACAAAAGATGCTGTAGACAGTGTTGCTAAGAATGCAAATGACTCTGTGAAAACAGTATCAAATGACTCTAGAGATTCTGTTAAATCAACAAATACAAATGCTAGTGCATCTGTGAAATCTATTTCTGATGAGTCTGCAGCTTCTGTAAAATCAGTTTCAGAAAACACAAATGATTCAGTAAAAACAATTACTGACTAATCAACTGATTTACCATATATAAGAAGGGCTTTCCTTCTTATATAACTCTTTTTTAATTCTCCATTCACTACAGTAACTTTTTGTAGCTTTTCACTTTTAATGAACAAAAATCATAATTTCAATTTATTATATATATTATTAATGTGTTACTCTATAAGTCTATAATTGTCCAAAGGATGCCTAATGACTTATGCAAAAAAATTTCTATGGAGTGTTACGACACTTCTTCTTTTTACTTCTGTGTCACATGCAGAAACTGCTACCCAAAATGCTGACAAAGTAAATAACTTGGCTGTTTTTTATACGCTTGATGGAGATATACAGGCTAAATACAATGATTTAGTAGAAAATAAATTAAAGACCATAGGCTTTAATCTTACAGATCCACATAAAAGAGTCAATGACCAGTATGAGACCAAATGGGGATCCACTGTTTTAGATGTACTTAGTTTTATGCCAGTCGTCAATGACAATGTCATCATACCTTTACTAAACATTGATCCGCGTATCGCTGGGTTCGCACCATTTAACATGCTTATTCATAAAAAACTTGATGAAAATGTCACACATGTCGGACACCTTATTCCAAAAGTAATGCTAGATATTTTAGATATCAAAAATAAAGAAGTAAGAGAGAAATTTACAGCTACTTTTGCTCCCTTAGATGCATTTGTTGAAAAAGAACTTGGTGGGAAGAAAAGCTATACTCCGTATAATAAGTTACCTGAACAAACAATGATTAACTATGAATATCACTTTGATACCACAGAAGATATGGATGAGTTCATTGATGAGTTTCAAAATAAGTTTGAACTCGCTTTCATTAATAAAGGATACCTCATTGCAGGATTCCACAACTTTATGGATGCTACAGATTATGCAGAAGATATTTTAAGTGAGTATGATGCATTTTGGACTTATTCTCTGTGTCACTTAGAGTTTTCTTACGGTATGTTTGACAATGAAGGTGCAAGACCTGAGGCGGGACTCTTTGCACCTTGTACTATATATATGTACATTAGAAAAGGGACAAACACAGTCGTAATGGGAATGTTTAGGCTGCATAACTGGTCAGACACACTCAATATCACAGATAAAAAGCGTCTAGGACTTATTGAAAAACTAGATACAGAAATACCATCTGTTCTTACTGAGTTAGGTATGAAATCCATAGCAAATGTAAATCCTCTTACTCTGCTAAGTAAAAAAGAAGGCAGCGAACAAACAAAAGCCGCACCTGAACCTACAAAGCATAAAGCTGTCACTCAAGTAGAAGCACCAAAAACAACGAAAACTGCACAAACAAAAGAAGTATCAAAAAAAGAAACATCAACTTTAAATAAAACACAAGTCATAAAAACAGCAAATGGAGAAGTAAAGATTACACTGCCAACTGTACCAACACCAGTCAAAGCCATTCAGCTTACTGATAATAATATCATTAGCAATAGAGCCATAAAATTTTCTAAACGTGTACCACCAAACTATATCCCTCATAGATTTGATAATATGAAAAAAGTAAAAGTCTCAACAAACACACGAATTGGGGAAGTGAGTAAAGGACGTATCTCGGCTTATTTACGTGGTGCCTTTATGGAAGTTAGCGAAGTTGAAGAGAGACTCAAAAAAGCCGGTTTCACTGTACTCACTGCAGCACCTGTAAATAAAAAGAAAACACTCATCTCTGTGGTCTTTACCAACCCAGCTATGATAAGTATGGCAAGTAAGCCAAATAGAGGCTTTATGGCTACATTACGTGTCTTAATAGACACCAAAGAGAAAAGTATTAGTATTACAAATCCACTCTATATGAGTAAAGGTTTCCTACAGAGTGATTTTGATGAAAAAGCAGCCAATAAGCTTTTGGTAAATATCATCGATAATTTTCCTAGCCTAAAGAATTCAAAAGATGTTCTCAAATTCCAACTTCTTCCTAGCTATCAATTTATGAATGGTATGCCTCATTATGGAGATATGCTTGAAGTAGCTTCAGGAGATGACCTTCTTGAGCGCATAAAAGACAACAAAAAAGTGGTCTTTACACAAGCACTTGAAAATGGTTCAGTACTTGTAGGCATTAAACTAGGAAAAAGAACACGTAAATTTACAAAAAGAATCGGTAGAAACAATGCAGCTATGCTCCCATACCCTGTACTGATAGAAAATGGAAAAGCAAAGATACTTGACCCTAAATACTACATCTCATTCATGTACCCACTCTTAAAGATGTCAGAATTCATGACCATTGCTACGATACCAGATGCTATGTATAAAGATGCTCAACGCGTATTTAGAAAGAAAAAAAAGAAATAATAAAGAAGAGAGAAGGACATTAGGTAACAACCTAATGTCTAAGAAAAGCATTATCTAAAAGTCTATTTGGCTTTCTCCAAATACTTACCTTCAACTGTATCAACTACAATTTTTTGCCCTTCTAAGATAAAGAATGGTACTTGTACCACTGCACCAGAATCAAGTGTAGCTGGTTTTTTACCACCTTGTGAATCACCTTTAAAGTTAGGTGGTGTTTCCACTACTGTAAGTGTGATAGTCTGTGGTATTTCAACAGATATAGCTTTACCATTATGGAATAGGATATCAGCTTCCATACCATCAATCATATAATCAAATGTCTCTTTCCCTACTTGCTCATGCGTAAGCCCTATTTGGTCATAAGTTGTTGTATCCATAAACTGAAGCAGCTCTCCATCATCATAAAGATATTGCATTGTTGTTTGTTCAAGTTCAGGCACTTCAAATTTATCACCCGCATGGACTGTTTTATCTATCACTTTTCCAGTTTCAAGATTTTTTATTTTCATACGTACAAATGCTGCACCTTTTCCAGGTTTTACGTGTTGAAACTCTGTTACCCTATACGGGTTTCCTGTAATCTCGAGTCTTGCACCTTTTTTGATGTCACCCATTCCAATTGTAGCCATGGTAGCTCCTTAAAAAATAATGAGCGATTATAGCAGAGGATTGATTTGAGAGGGGTAAAGGGGTTCACTATGGACTTACAAAGTCCATAGCAAGAAGTAAGTTATACGTTATTTGGTAATTGAGATATTCTCTTTATGGTCGATAGCACATTGTGCATCTTTATCAAAGTCCATAGCTTGTGTATTATCCATAAGTACAGGAACAAAAAGAAGTGATACAAATACCGCAGCCACTGTTCCAGAGATAAGTGCAACACCCAGTCCACCAAAGACCGGGTCACTTGCCAATAGTGCAGAACCCAAGATGATAGCAACAGCTGTCAACATAATAGGCTTTGCACGGGTAGCCGCAGCAACTGCAACAGCTCTACGTTTTGGCATACCTTCACAAATCATCAATGACTTTGCAAAATCAATGAGGAGCAAGGAGTTACGTGATGAGATACCAATCAGTGCGATAAATCCTATCAGCGAGGTAGCTGTGAGAAAAAAAGTATCTGTCGTAAACCAATTGGCTACCCAATGTCCTACAATAACCCCAATGAGTGAGAGGAATGAACCTAAAAGCACAATCCCTGAAATAGCAAAACTCTTATAGTAAATCACTAGAAGTAAAAAGATAAGAATCAATGCTGAAATAAATGCAGCACCCAAATCTCTAAAGGTATCCAGTGTTACTTTCATTTCACCATCCCAACGAATAAGGAATTTTTCGTGTGTTTTTTTATCTTCTAAAGTAAAGTCAAACATATATGTAGAAAAACCTGCTTTAGTAACAATGTAATCTTTTTCAAAATGCTCTAACATTTTATCGCGTGCTTCAAGTAAAGGATAAACCTGAGAAACCATATCTGTCTCTGCAATCACATTTGTCATACGAGAAAGATCTTTATGCATAATCATATAGTTTGATCTTGCTCTTTGAATATGAACAACTTCTGAAAGTGGTACCATCATGCCTCTCATATTCATAAGATTTAAAGAGGAGAGTTTACTTTGTAAAGCATCTACATTGGACTCAGGTAGTTTTTTACTATCTTTATCCAAAACCAAAAACATATTAATCTGATCAGGCTCATTTTTTGAGTTTTTATGTGCAATCACCATACCCTCAAACGCCAAATACAAGATATTATTTACCTGTTTTACACTCAATCCAGATCTTGCAATTTTCTCTTTATCTGGGATAAGCTCATATTTTGCAAAGTTTTCATCTGCCACAATATCAATATCTACTAGACCTTCAGTATTTGAAAGTGCATTGGCCACATCAACTGCCAAAGATCTAATCTTAGAGAGGTTTTCCCCATGCACTTCAACCACGATAGATGCCAATGTAGGAGGGCCAGAAGGCTGTTCTATAAACTTAATATTAGTCCCTCTGATAAGTGGACCACAAGCTTTTTGAATAACAGGGCGTAATCGTTGTACCATCAAATAAGAAGGTTCGTCACGATGATGCTTATCAGTCAAGTTAATAGCAATTTCTGAAACATTTTCTGTACGTTTCATACTTGCACCTTTGACTAGTCCTGCATAATCAAGGGGAATCCCTTGTCCCAAGAAAAGTTCCAAGTTCATAATCTCTGGCTCTTTTTGTAAATAGTTAATGACACACTCACTTACTTTCTTAGTCTGTTCTATCCCTGAACCTGCTGGGGTATCTATATAGATAGAGAAGGTATTGGCACTTTTACCTGGTAACATTTTAGCCAGTACCATTTTAGTAGGAAACATCATCAAAGACAAAAAGAATGCCGCTGCTGTCAATACAATAACCAATCTTTTCTTTAATTTACTATCAAGGATAGCGTAAATAAAACTTTCGAGATTTTTCATTATTTTGACCCCTTCTCTTCATGCTTTTCATCATGATGCTTGTGTTCTGGTTTTTTTAATAGTCTTAAACTTAAATATGGTGTAAAGATATAGGCAACGAAAAGTGATGCCACAAGTGCCACAGGTACATTGTATGGAATAGGCTTCATAAATGAGCCCATCATCCCTCCAACAAATGCCATAGGTACCATCGTCAAAATAATCGCCAAAGTTGCAATATTGGTTGGCGCACCAATCTCATCCGTCGCTTCAATAAGCAGTTCATCCATCTCTTTATCTTCCACTCCGTATGAGTGTAGGTGTCTGTGAATATTTTCAATAACGATAATAGCCGCATCTACCAAAAGTCCTAAAGAGAGCAAGAGTGCAAAGAGCGTAATCCTGTTCATTGTCTGTCCTGTCATCCATGCAGTAAAGAGCGTCACTGCCAAAATAGCAGGTACAGAGAAAGTAACAATAAGTGATTCTCTCCAACCCAAAGCAAATACCAACATCAAGGCAATAATCACAATAGTAATGATAAGGTGATGCATCAGTTCATTTACAGCTTCATCCGCACGTACACCATAATTTCTAGTAATGAGATAGGATACACCTGCCTTCTCAAATTTATCTTGATACTCATTTAGAACATCTAAGACATCTTCTGCAACAAATACGGCATTGGTTCCGGCTAATTTGGCAATAGTCATCGTAATTTGGTTACGTTCTTGACCGAGTGTAGCATTGTGTTCTGATTTGGATAAAATTGCTGCTGTTTGGAAGTTTTGAATATCAATACCTTCTGTTACTTGAGCTACATCTCTTAAATAGATAGGTGATCCCATATATTGTGCAACAATAACAGAACCCACATCCTCCACATTCTCTATAGCATTTTCCACACCAAAAATGACCAATTTACCACTATTGGTTTTACCTTTTACATCAGGAACATCTACTGCTACCGATTGTACTGCCTGCATTATCTGCCCAAGAGATAAATGATAGGCAGAAAGTTTACCCATATCTACTTCAATATTATACTGTGCCTTTCTAGCACCTTTCAATGTAGTTTTAGCAACATGCTCTACAGCATTGACATGTTGCTGTACTTCTCTTACCAATTTAAAGAGTGTTACTTCATCAACATCCTTACCTACTTTAGGATAAAAAGCTACCGTAATAATAGGAATATCGATATCAATATCAAAAGGTTTAATAAGTGGCTGCATCACACCCTTTGGCATCTTATCCATATTTTGCATGACTTTATCATAAAGTTTAAGGTTAGAGTCTTCTCTGTTTTCCCCGATGTAATACATCACATTCACAATACCTACGTTATCCATAGCCATACCATAGATATGTTCTATACCACGCACTTCACGAAGCTTTCGCTCCAAAGGCTTTACTATAATGTTTTCAACTTCTTTAGGTGTTGCCCCAGGCATTGGCACAATAACAGCACCACCAGAGATAGCAATTTGAGGATCTTCCTCTCTTGGCATAGTGTTAAGAGCCATATACCCCATAAGGAGTAAAAATATACCCAAGACAGCAGTAAGTGGATTTCTTAAAAACCCTTTTGCCAATGTCCCTGCGACATTGATAATCTCATATTCTTTTTTATTTTGCTCTTTTTTATTCCCCATACTACCCTACTTAATAATAATTTTGGCATACATACCTGGATACACTGAACTGCTTTTTTTATCCATTTTCATAATAATTTTAAACTTATGTGTCATTGGATTTGAATTTGGTACTATGGCTGTGATTTTGCCTGTTGTTTTAAAACCTATCGATGGTATTTCGATATCTACAACTTTTCCCATATTGATGTGTTTCAATTGTGTTTCACTAAGTTCTGCCACAATTTTCAGTTTACTTAAATCAGTTAAGACAACAGCTGGCATACCAGGCATTGCCATCTCCCCAACATTGAGACGTTTTTCAACAATAACGCCATCATTTGGTGCGTGTATCTCCAAGTAATTATACTGATTTAATACTTCATCTTTTTTTGCCATAGCTTGGTTTAACTGCTCTTCTGATATTTTTACCATATCTTTAAGGTTCTTTGCTGCTAATTGTAACTGTTCAAACTCATATTTAGAAACCATATTCTTTTTATAAAGTCTCTCACGACGTGCTAAATTAACCAATATATTGTTGTACTGATTTTTATTCATTTGTAAGGCAAGTCTAGCCTGAGAAATGGCCAAGTCAACTTGACGCTCTGCTGACTCCACTTCTTTAGAATCAATCACATAAATAAGATCACCTTTTTTAACAAGATCACCTTCAGAGACTTCCATTTTTTTCACATAACCCATATAACGGCTCGTCATCATCTTTTGATTGTCTGATACTACTGATCCATTCAAATCAATTTCTACAGCATGTAGCGATGTAGTGAGTGCTGCCATGGCCAATATCTTTATAAATTTTTTCATTTGTTTACTCCTCTATTTAATATACTGTTTAACTCAAATACTTTGGTGTTACGCTCATTTTTTACTGTCAAAAGTTTGAGTAAAACTTCAAGCTCTTTTGATTGTTTAATAAGTACATCTGTGATAGATGTAATACCCTCTTTATAACGGGAACTATAGTTGTCATAAACTCTTTTTGCATACTGTAACTGTTTTTGGTAACTCTTCACATCTGCATCTTTACTCAAAATTTCTGTCTGAAGTTTTTTACTTTTAAGGCGATACCTGCTTTTGCCAGTGAAACCTGTTCCTGTACTTTTAGGTAGTTTACTTTGGCTTTTTCAAGATTAGCCTGATCCACACCACCATTGAAAATATTCAATTTTACTTGTACACCAACTGTGTATGAATCTTTTTGGGTAAACTCATTCCAAAGTGTATTGTCTGCACTTGCATACTCACCAAATGCACCTACCGTTGGCAGATAATTTGCTTTTTCAACATTCACAGCCATTTCACTGATTTTTAAACCTAATTGTGCTTTTTGGATATCAATATTTTCCTGTGCAACTTCTGAAGCAGTAACGTGTGGCATAGGTGCAAGTTCATGTACCTTTTTAATGGAAGAGACCTCTGTATTGAGCAAAAAGGAAAGAAACTGATAGGCTAAATCACGATTTAGTTTCGCCTGATTATACATACTTTGTGCCTCTGAAAGTCTTGCTTGTACTTCAAGTGCATCTAACTCTTTGGCATACCCCTCTTTCTCCATATTACCAATAATATCTTCCAAGTGTTTAATATTTTTTATAATTTTTGAAAGGTTGTAAATATAGTTTTGAATGAGTGAAATATCATAAAATGCTTTTTTTGTTTGAAACACTTTTTCGTTCAATAGTTTTTTAGTATCATATTGACTCATATGTTGCATCGCTTTAGTGATACGCCCGTACTCTGTCAACTTACCACCGGTATAGAGTGGCAGCATATAACTGACTTTGGTTTGAAAATAGTTACGTGCCCCCGGATAATTAAGTGACTGTGGCTGTACTTCTAAGATACCTGGATTTTGAGGATCAAACTCTGCAAAACCGAAGTCACCAAACGTAGCTTCCCTGCTTTGTAATTTGAAACCAAAAACATTACCGGCATCATTGGAGCGCATAGCTGTTAGAGCTACATCCAATGTACCATAGTTTTTGCCCTCTGCCACTTCGGCTTCATATGCTTTCATCTGTTCATTAAATCTTGAGATATTTAGTTCAAGGTTGTTTTTTTTCAACATCTCCAAGGCATTATCCAATGTTAGGTTCTCAACATTTGCAACCAATGGTAGATTTAAAAGTAGTAAAAGTAGTGTTGTTTTTATTTTCATTGTCTTACTCCATAATTCAAAATAAAATCTATCTTTAGATAGGGAATTATATAAATAATACTTATATATATGCGCGATTATAGCAAATATAAGTCGTATTTATGATTAAAAATGGATCTTATAATAAAAAAAATTGAAGATTGCAAAAGAAAATACACCTAAGTACACACGTACTTAGGTGTATGTATTTAAAGGTTCTCTTTAAAGTGTTGCGTGGCTTACAGAGATACAAGCATCAAGTGCCTGTAGTGCCGCAATGACCTCTTTTGTAACATGACCATCCACACGTACTACTGCAAGTGCTTGTTGTTTAGAATCACGTCCAAGTCTAAAGTCTGAGATGTTGAGTCCATTGTCAGCCATAATTTTTCCCACATTTCCAATCACACCTGGAGTGTCTGCATTACGGAAGAAAATCATTGTCCCTTTTGGTTCCACATCCAAGACATAGTCATCAATCTCGATGATACGCTGTACACTGTCATCAAATACTGTACCAGCTATAGAGATTGTACCTTCAGTCGTTGTTAGTTTGATACCAACTTTATTTGTAAAACCAGAGTTATTTGGTTTTACTTCTTTAGTAATCTCAATACCACGCTCAACAGCAACAAATTCTGCATTTACATAATTTACCTGATCACCAAGAGATTCTGTAAGTACACCAACCGTTGCAAAAGTTCCCATAGATTCTATATGATCAGCCACAGGACCTGCAGCCATCACTTTGATAGATTTTACTGCAGACTTAGTTACTTGTGAAGAGAGATGTCCGATTTTTTGAATAAGCTCAAGGTATGGTCTTACAAAATCAGGAAGTTCATTCTCTTTGATTGGCAAGTTAAGTGCATTCGGGTAAGAGATGCCTTTAGCAGCAGCAATAGCATTTTCTGCAGCTTGAATCGCGATATTTTTTTGTGACTCTTTGGTATTTGCACCAAGGTGAGGTGTCACAGTAACATTATTAAGGTCAAGTAGTGGATGAGCAGTAGCTGGTTCTTTGTTAAATACATCAATCCCTGCTTTGGCTATTTTACCATTGGTAAGACCTTCTAAAAGTGCATCTTCATTGAAAAGTCCACCTCTTGCACAGTTAATGAGTATCACACCATCTTTCATTTTATCAATCTCTTCTTTGTCTATCATTCCGATAGTCTCAGGATTTTTGGGTGTATGAATTGTGATAATATCACAGGCTAAAATATCCTCAAAGTTTTTTGTATACCCAATGTCCAAATCAGTTGCTTTTGATGCATCAATGTATGGGTCATATGCCAAAACATCCATTTCAAATGCTTTTGCACGTTTACCTACACGTGAACCAATGTTACCAAAACCGATGATACCAAGCTTTTTATCTTTAAGCTCTGTTCCATACCAGTCCTGTCTTCTCCATACACGGTCAAGTTTGAGATTGTTATGCGCATAAGGAAAGTCACGTACACATGAAAGCATATGTGTCATCGTAAGTTCAACCGCTGCAATAGTATTGGCTGTAGGTACATTCATAATAACAATACCTTGTTTAGAAGAACCAGGAATATCTACATTATCAACACCTACACCGGCACGTACTACAGCTGTTATTTTTTGTGCTGCTGCTAAAAATGCATCATCTACATCTGTAGAAGAACGGGTAATTGCCACATCAGCCAAAGGAATAATATCTGAGATAAGTTTATCTTTTGGCTCGTCAGCCGCATTTATCAATTCTATTTCACTGTCATTAGCTAAAATATCTAGCCCATCTTGATGAATATGGTCACAAACAACAATTGTCTTTTTTGACATAGTTTAACCTTTATAAGTTTTAATAGAGGGCACATCTAATAATAGGTGATACCCACAATGGGTTTTGCAAATGTAAGATTGTGCAAGAGATTTTCAAGTCCTAGCCATAGCTAAGACGAAGTAAATATCTTGTTCAAGATTGCGTTTGCAAAGCCCACCCTTCGGGCATCACTAGCTTTCGCCTATGCGTCGTTACTCTTTCTCACCTTAGCTACGGGCTAGGGTTTCAAAAGAGTGCCTAGCCTAGACAAAAGCTAGAGATGTTGTGGGTATCACCTATTATTAGATGTGCCCTAAATAGGGAAATAATACGAGTCGTACTATCCGACTACAGAAGTAAAGCGATGCACTTGGGATTTTCTCCCAAAGTACATCTAAAATATTTTATTTTTTTAGCATGTCACCGAAAGCATCACCTAAAGTCATGCTATCATCTTGATCTAGATTGAGTTGCTCCATTGCTTCTCTCTCTTCTTGACGCTCAAGTCTCTTCACAGAAACTCTGATTCTGTCAGTGTTACCATCGATAAACGAAATGACACCCGTAATCTCTTGACCTTTTTCAATCTCATCAAATTTAAGTGGGTGAAGATCTTCAGTTCTGATAAGTGCATCAACATTGTCTTCAAGTGAAATAAATACACCAAAGTCTTTTTTGTCTTTTACTGTACCAGTAACGATTGCACCATTTTTATGTGTCTCAGCAAATGCTTTTACTGGAGATGCTTCAAGCGCTTTTTTAGAAAGTGAAACTTTACCAGCATCTCTATCGATTTTGATAATTTTCACTTCTACTTCGTCACCAACTTTAAGTTCTGACTTAGCATTTTTAGATTTATCCCAAGAGATTTCTTGGTTATGTAGAAGACCTTCAACAGCCCCTACTTTTACAAATGCACCAAAGTCAGTGATAGATGTCACTGTACCAGTCACTACATCTCCAACTCTGTTAGATGATGTAAATGCATCCATTGGTTTTGGAAGAAGATTTTTAAGACTTACTCTAAGTCTTCTACCTTCTTTATCTACTTCAATTACTTCAACGTTAATTTCAGAATTGTTCTCTAAGTAATCTTTAGGGTGTTTAACATTTTTATCCCAAGAGATTTCAGATACGTGAAGGAATGCTTCAAGATCTTCACCAAGATCAACAAATACACCATAAGGTTCGATGTTAGAAACTGTAGCAGTTACTGTATCACCTACACCAATGATTGCATCAATGTCAGCCCAAGGATCAGGATTTGCATCTTTAATAGAAAGTGAAAGGTGTCTTTTCTTTTTATCATACTCAAGAGCGATAACGTTTACTTCATCACCTTCAGCAAAATATTTAGATGGGTTCACTGGCCCTTTGTGAGAAATTTGTGAGTAGTGAACAAGACCGTCCATACCACCAACATCTACAAACATACCATAAGAAGTAATCTTCTTAATTGTTCCAACTACTGGCTCTTTGTTTTCAAGAAGTGCACCAACGATTTCGTCAGTTTTTGCTTTATCACGCTCAATAAGTTCTTTTCTAGAAACAACTACTGAACCTTTTTCTTTATCAACTTTAACGATAACAGCTTTTACTTTTTTACCAACTGCATCAACACCTGGTTTAGAAGAAAGGTAAGAAAGAGTACGTGGCATAAAGAATTCCAAACCATCAACTTCAACAACGTATCCGCCTTTATTTTTCTTAGTCACAACACCTTCGATGATGTACTCTTGCTCTTCGTCGTACTCAGCGATAAATTCGTTAAGTGCAACACGTCCAAGTGCAGCTTTGTGAGAAATACGTCCTCTACCCATTGTTACAACTTCAATTGTATCATTTACTGCGAAAGTAACATTACCCTCTTCATCTGTAATCTCAGCAAGGTCAAGATTTGCGTCTCTACCACCACCGATGTCTACAACTACCAAGTTGTCTTTCTCATCAATCTTAACGATTGTACCTGTAACTAAATCACTTTTTGATTCTGATTTTTTAAACGATTCCTCAAGCATCGCCTCAAAATCTACTTCTTCTATTTCGATATCTTCGAACTTCATACCTATCCTTATGTGTACACAAATTTTGCGTTATTATACCTTTTTAAACATAAATGTGGCTTATAGAAATGTGAACTCCAAACTATGGACAACACAGTCTAGAGCAAGATGAAAAAAAGTAACGGGTTCAAAAAGTTTTAATGTGAAATACTCTCTAAAACTTCAAAATAGGTAGGAAATGTTTTAGCTGTACATTCAGGATCATTAATCGTCACAGAGACAGGATCAAGTGCTAAAAGTGAAAAGCACATTGCCATTCTATGGTCATCATAGGTATCAATAGCAGCGTGTTTGAGCTGTTTTGGAGGCGTAATTTTAAGATAATCTTCCCCCTCTTCTACCTCAGCACCTACTTTACGTAACTCAGTAGCCATCGCGTAGAGTCTATCTGTCTCTTTTACTCTCCAGTTATAGATATTACGCAGTGTTGTAGTGCCTTCTACAAAGAGTGCCGTAGTGGCTATCGTCATAGCTGCATCAGGTATATGGTTAAAATCCATATCAATAGCACGAAGTGTATCGCGAGTAACGGAAACATACGTTTCTCCCCACTCTACCCTTGCACCCATTTGTTCTAATACATCCACAAATTCAATATCGCCTTGTATGCTATTTCTACCTATACCTGTAACTTTTACAGTACCGCCTTTTATAGCAGCTGCAGCTAAAAAATATGAGGCTGAACTCGCATCGCCCTCTACCATAAATCTCTCTACAGGTTTATAGGTTTGTCCTGCTTGAATGCTAAATGTTTTATAGTTATCATTCACTACCACCACACCAAAGTCTTTCATGATATCTAGCGTAATGTCAATATAGGGTTTAGAAACAAGTTCCCCAATGATAGTAATGTGCATGTCATTTTTTGCCAGAGGTGCAGCCATAAGAAGTGCCGTTAAAAATTGACTTGATATTGCTCCATCTATACGCACTTCTCCACCTTCTAAACCATTAGCTTCAATAGTCAATGGTGGATAGCCATCATTTTCCAAATACCCAATAGTTGCTCCAGCCTGACGTAAGGCATCTATCAGATGTCCTATAGGTCGTTCTTTCATACGTGGTTCACCTGTGAGTGTGTATGTACCCTGACCTAAACATAGCGCCGCACAGAGTGGACGCATCGCCGTACCTGCATTCCCTAAAAAGAGCTCTTGTGGTGTATCACAATGTATTGCACCACCATTACCTACAACAATACACTCTATTTTATCTTTTGAGAGTGTATAGTCAATGCCAAGTTGTTTTAAAGCATTGAGCATATGACGTGTATCATCACTCTCTAAAAGATTAGTAATCGTTGTCGTACCTTCAGCCAATGCAGCAAGTAAGAGTGCTCTGTTGGAAAGACTTTTGGACCCAGGAAGGTTTACCTCTCCGTCTATTTTAGAAATAGATTTTAGCGTGAGTCTGTTCATGAGACTGTTTCTACTTTTTTTATCTCTTGAATTTTGTCAATCACATTTTGCACAACCCAATCAGGTGTAGAAGCACCTGCAGAAATACCACAAAGCTCTTTTCCTTCAAACCAAGAAGGCTCTAGTTCTTCACAGTTTTCAATCAAATAACTATCTTCACAGTCACGTTTACAGATACTGTGGAGTTGTTTCGTATTGGAAGAGTGTTTCCCACCGATAACAATCATCACATCAGCCTCTTTTGCTAGTTCTGCTGCAGCATCCTGGTTTTCAAATGTTGCATTACAAATGGTATTGAAAACACGTACTTCTTTACGTGTCGACATCAAAGCAGTCACAATTTTAGCAAAGTCTTCAGGCTTTTTGGTTGTTTGGGAAACCACAGCTACTTTACCTCTAAGAGGTAGCTCTTCCAACTCTTCTGGTTCTAAAACAATAAATGCATCATCAGGATAGGCTGCATAGCTCACTACACCTTTTATCTCAGGGTGACTTGCATCACCAAAAACAACAATACTATACCCCTCTTCACTCATCTTTGCCACAATGTTTTGTGGTGTTGTCACATAAGGACACGTAGCATCTATGATTTTATTCTCTTGTGCTTTAAGCTGTGCCAATTCATCTTTAGGGATACCGTGCGTACGAATCACTACAGAATCATCTGAATTGACATCTTCAAACTTCTCTGCAAGCCCTATGTTGAAGCCCTCTTTAAGACGATTTATCTCATCTTTATTATGAATAAGCGGTCCATAGGTCTTAGAACCTCTATGCTCTTCAGCTATCTCAATAGCACGTTTCACACCAAAACAAAATCCATAACTAGATGCGAGTTGTATTTTCATTGTATTACCTTAATTCAGCGTTACACTCAGACTCTAATGCAGACATAATTTCAGCCATAACAGACTCTATATCTGCATCTTCAAGTGTTTTTTCCATAGATTGAATGAAGAAACGCACGGTTAAAGATTTTTTATCTCCAAGTGTATCATCTTCATAAATATCTACAGGATAAATATCTTTAAGCATCTCTAGTTCAAGCTCATTGAGTACTTTAGCCACCTCATAGTATCCCATAGACTTGTCTATCACTACAGAGAGGTCTTTATAGACACCTTGAAATTTAGAGATAGGTGTTGAATTGATATGTTTAGGTAATAATGCATCAAAATCAAGCTCTGCGATGAATGTCACAGGTATACCATAAGCCTCTTGTACTATCGGATGAAGTTTAGAGATAAATCCACATACCTTACCATCTACAATCACATTGGCAGATTGATAAGGGTGTAAAAGTCCATTCTCATACGTACATGGTTCAAGCTCAAACGCACCGATGACTGCACCCACCTTTTGTGTAAAAGTTGCGAAGTCTATCGTTGCAGGTTTTCCTGCATTTCTCACATTCTCACCTTCACTCTGTCCTGAGAAAACAAAAGAGATTACTTCACTCTGCTCACGTTTAGGTGTAAATACAGCACCTATCTCAAAAAGAGGGATAGACTTCTTCGTATAACTCACATTACGCTTTACCGCATTCAGCAAGTTGATTAAAAGTGTACTTCTTAAAGTATTGAGCTCTTCTGCTATAGGGTTCGCTAGTTCCAATGCTTCTTCTGTAACAGGGAATCCATACTTCTCTAACAATGTTTTATCTGAGAATACATAAGAGACATTTTGATAGTATCCTGCACCCACAGCACGGTCTTTAAACTCTTTTTTTGCTTTGTAGCGCGCTGTTACATCATTGAGACGTGCTTTTTCAGCAAAAACAAATGGTTTAGCCTCAATATTGTTGATCCCGATGATACGTACAATCTCTTCAGCCACATCTTGAATGTGCTTAATATCATGTCTAAAGAGTGGTACCACTACAGCTACAGCATCTTCAGCCATCTTGGAAATTTCAAATCCAAGTTTTTGCAAGATAGTCACTATACGAGAGAGTTCAATATCCATACCTACAATAGAAGATATCTCTTTGGCATCCACAATTACCGTTGCATGTTCTCTTTCAACATTTACATTTAATGAACCTTCATAACATGAGATATCTGCGTAGCTATCCATCAAAGAAGCAAGCATTGAAAGCCCGAACTCCAACTCTGGGTTAGAACCACGTGACGTTTTATAATACAACTCATCTGTTTTTAGCTTAGCCGTTGACACTGCTTCTACCAAAGTATCAGGGTTGATATAACTGGCTTCGATGAGCAGCTCTTTTGTCTCATCATTGGCTATACTCTCTTCTGTCTGATTTACACCAACAACAGAACACCCTTTGCCATTGGCAAGTATTTCAGTAATACCTTTAGCTTTGGCTGTCGGTAATACTACAACTTTCTTCTCTTCATTATGGAAACAACTACTCTCATACCCACGTAAAATCACGCCTGTCGCATGTGTTGCATAGGCAAACAGAGAAGCCAATTTATCCTTAGCCTCCACACCTACCATTGGCAAACGTAAATTAACAAGGAAACTACTCTCTACACTTTCAACTGTTGCAAGTTTATAGCACAAGTCAGCATCCATCTGCCCCTCAGTATGAATCTCAGCAGCTCTTGCGATACCAAGCTTCATCTTCTCCTCTTGTTTATATTCAAAAGGTTTCATCTCGATATCAAGTGCAGAAGACAAGTCTCTAGCCACACCATACACAGACAGACAGTCACCTCTGTTTGCAGTCAGTTCTAATTCAATAATAGTATCTGCTACTTTCTCATAACTACCAAACTCACGTCCCACTTCAAGTTTACCGATACTTGAGTCCAGTATCATAATCCCTTTACCTGTATCGGGAAGTCCCAATTCAGATGATGCACATACCATCCCCTCAGACTCAACGCCACGAAGTTTGGCATGTTTGATTTCAAAGTTCCCGGGGAGCACTGCACCTATGGTAGCCACTGCAATATACTCAGCATCTACAACATTGGCTGCACCACAGACGATTTGTCTAGTCCCTGAACCAACATCTATCTGACACACATTCAACTTATCTGCATCGGGGTGTTTTTCACATGAAAGGATTTTACCGACTACGACTTTCTCTGCAATGTTAATCTCATTAAGACTATCCACTTCAAGTCCGATGCTGTTAAACGTCTCGTAAAGCTTCTCGTTAGAGACATCACTAAGGTCTATAAATTCCTGTAACCAAGATCTTGTAATTATCATCTAAACTGCTCCAATAGTCTTATATCTCCCTCAAACAGACTTCTTAAGTCTGGTATCTTATGCATTAACATCGCAAAACGCTCTACACCCAATCCAAAGGCATAACCACTCACATCTTCATATCCCACTGCCTTAAAGACATTCGGATCTACGATACCACAACCAAGCACTTCCAGCCAACCTGTATGTGAACAGATACGACATCCTTTACCTTCACAGAAGATACAGCTAATGTCTACCTCAGCAGACGGCTCAGTAAACGGGAAAAATGAAGGCCTGAAACGTACCTCAACATCTCCAAACATATACTGCAAAAAGTCAATAAGGATTGATTTTAGATTAGCAAAACTCACTTTGCCTTTTTCATCAACTACCAAACCTTCTACTTGGTGAAACATCGGTGTATGCGTCACATCAAAGTCACGTCTAAAAACAGTACCTGGAGCTATCATTCTGATAGGAGGCTTCGTCTCAAGCATCGTACGTATCTGCACAGGTGATGTGTGAGTACGAAGAAGTCCACCATCTTTAAAATAAAAAGTATCTTGCATATCACGTGCAGGGTGATACTTAGGCAAGTTCAAGGCTTCAAAGTTATGAAAGTCATCTTCTACCATAGGACCAGACTCTACAGCAAAGTTCAGTGCCACAAAGTAGTCGATAATCTTATCCATTGTCTCCATCACAGGATGCAGTGCACCTTTTTGAGCGAGTGTACCATACAGAGAAACATCTATCGCTTCTGACTTCAATACTCTCTCTATCTCTTCAGCTTTTAGTGCTTCATAACGTGCATCAAAGCTTGCCTGTAATGCAGCCTTGTTTTCATTAAGTCCTTGTCCAAAAGCTTTTTTCTCTGGGCCAGGTACATCTTTCATCTTGGCAAACTCTGCTGCCAGAACACCCTTCTTACCGAAAAGCTCTACACGTACTTTTTCAAGTGTCTCAAGCGAATCAGCTTGAACGATTTTATCTTCTAATTCTTTCATTGTATTCCATATTGTTCTGTAGTAATAATCGTGATTTTATCTAAAAATTCATAATAAGGGGATTTATTGCATATTTTGTGTGTTATAATTGAGTTATAAATTAATATTCAAGGACTATAAAATGTGCATATTTTGCAAAATAGTAAACAAAGAAATCCCCAATAACACCGTACATGAAAGTGAACATTTTCTAGCGTTCCATGACCTCTACCCAAAAGCACCTATCCATGTACTCATCATCCCAAAACAACACGTAGACTGTTTTCAAGATGTAAGTCCTGAGACTATGACAGATATGACTACATTCATGCAAGAAGTAGCGACAAAAATTGGTGTAGATCAAACGGGTTATAGACTCATTACCAACAATGGACAAGACGGAGGGCAAGAAGTAGGACACTTGCATTTCCACATGCTAGGTGGCGGAAAGTTAATGTGGGATCACTCACATGAAGACAATCATAAGAGCCTATAATACAAAGGTGCGTTAAATACGTACCTTATTCATCTAATATTTTAAAACCTTACGGTTTCTTATACTCTTAGAATATACTGCTATAAATAAAATATGGAGAAAACATGATAAAATTTAGAGCCACTTGCAAATTCAAACCCAACAATCAACTAATTCTTAATTATGCCAAACTAAGAGATTAAAAAAATCTCTCAAAGGTACGATTATCGATAATTTATCTCAATTTCTAATAAATCTTCATTTTTTCTCCGTGTTTTATTGTTTAGCGTCTAAACCTACTTTCTTTTCTTACATTTTTGATACCTATTGTCAGGTAACAAGCTTTAGACTCTGATGAATGCAGATAG
>VCAW01000170.1 GCA_013607775.1 Campylobacterota bacterium
TGCCATACTTTTCTCCTTGGACGAATGTGTCACCTGATGGGTGATAACAAAAAGTGGCACTTTCGTTCTTCTTTTATCGTATTATACGATATTTCCTCTTGTTTGGTTTTTTTTCTATTTCGTTATTTGGGTTATACTAGGTATATAAGGCACAGATAAGCTTAACCCACTATAATTGCGAACTCATTTTGAGAATTTAATACCAATCAGGAGGTCATTATGGCTTTAGATCAGGCGAAAAAAGCAGAAATTATTGCTAAGTACGCAAGAGGCGAAAACGATACAGGTTCAACAGAAGTACAGGTTGCTCTTTTAACAGAAAGAATTACTTACCTTACAGATCACCTTAAAACAAACAAAAAAGATCACTCTTCAAGACTAGGACTACTTAAACTAGTTGGTCAAAGAAGAAGACTTATGAGATACTTGAAAAAAGTAGATCTAAAAAGATGGAATGCTATTAAAGCAGACATGGGAATCAGAAACTAACTGATCTTTTTCTTGACTTGCATTCATCTTTGAAAGATGAATGCAGTCACTTACTCAATATAAGCTCTTTTACACCCCTTTAAAATCTACATACAACTTAACACAAATCTTCACTTAGTTTATCTATTTCATACCTTTTCTATTAATAATTTTTCCATCTCTTCTTTTGTGAGAGGTTTTGAATAGAGAAAGCCTTGTATAATGTCACAACCAAATCTTTGAAGTATATCTGCCTGTTCTTGTATCTCTACACCTTCAGCTATGACTTTTAAACCTAACTTTTTTGCCATACTAATGGTAGCAGAAACGATGACTTGATCTTCTTCATAAGTTTGTAGGTTGTCGATAAATGATTTATCTATTTTTAATTTATCAAAATGAAATGTTTTGATGTTAGAGAGTGAAGAGAAACCTGTACCATAGTCATCTATGGCAAATGTATGTCCTAACTTTTTAAGTCTTTTAATATTATCAATAACCATATCACTTTCATACAAAAAAGCACTCTCTGTAATTTCCAATTCTAGTGCATGTGGTTGGAGTTTGTATCGTGACAGTGCATTATGTATGGTCAAGATGAGATTGTCAGCATAAAGCTCTTTACGGGAAAGATTTACTGCTAGAGGAGGTACTTTAAACCCTTGTATTTCCCATGCATAGAGTTGATCACATACCATATTGAGAACGATGTAGCTAATTTGCTTGATATTACCTGTCTCTTCGGCTATTTTTATAAGACGTTCTATCGGTACTGTTGAGATACGTGAATGTGTACAGCGCAAAAGTACTTCTATCCCTGTGATACTATGGTCATCTATTGCGTATTGTGGTTGATAGACAAGAGAAAAGTTTTCTGCATTGATAGCATCTTTGAGGGCATTTTGTATAAAAAAGTACTCATTCGCTATGTTTGACATCTCCTGAGAATAAAAAGCATAATTGTTTCTACCACTCTTTTTTACAGAGTACATTGCCTGGTCTGCTGCATTGATGAGTGATTCTGGGGTTTGTCCGTTAGCTGGGTAGAGTGCAATACCCATACTTATGGTGACATGAAGTGATAGATTGGCTATCTGTTGGGGTCGTTTGAAAATAGACTGTATCTTGTGTATAATCATTTGAATGGCATTTTGATTGTCTATATCTTCACTAATGAGTAAAAATTCATCCCCACTGAGTCGTCCTAATATATCTTCTTCTCTACAAATAGATTGGATTTGCTTTGCTACAGTAAGAAGTACTTTGTCACCGATTTGGTGACCATAATTGTCATTAAACTCTTTAAAGTGGTCAATGTCTATAAAGATAAGCATGCCTCGTGATTTTTTCCGTGCCATAGAAGCGATAGATTGTTTAAGTTGGTTAAAGAGGAGTGCACGGTTTGGAAGATTAGTTAGAGTGTCATAAGATGCAAGATATTCCATCTGATTTTTTGAATGATAGAGTTCTGAGATATCTGTCACCATAATGAGTACATTTTGTAATGTTTTCTCATCAGTCATGATGGCATCGAGTGTTAGTCAACAATAGATGTCGGTTGTAGGGTTGGGATGAATCTCAACTTCACCTTGCCAACACCCCTTTGTCTCCATAGCAGCATATATGTTTGCTTTTGTCTCTTCATCAATCATACTAGAGAGAAAATCGGAGTGTTGACCTAATAGTGCATCAGGAGATGTATGCAATATACGTCCCATAGCAGTATTAACATGGATGACCTTCCTTTGGTCATCTTCTATGATAATACCTTCTGTAGCTTCTTGAAATACAGTTTGTAATACATGTGTTGATGAGAGTAGGTTATAATATTGTGTATCATGGTGTTGATAGGTTTTTGAAATTTGTTTGAGAAGTTTTCTAAATTGTTTGTTGTCAATACTTTTTTCATCTTTTTGGATGGAAAGTTGTTTTAGTTGTTGTTTTAAAAGTGAATGCATTTACTATACCTCCCTAAAGAGTGCATTATATTTAATATAGTATAGCATAAACTATTTGACATTTTTGACATAAATTAGAGTATATTTTATAGTTTAGTCAATATGACTCAACTAGGACTTGACAAAGATACACTCAATGTTGTATAATACTCTCAAGCATTGAAATTATGATGCAAAATTTCATATTAAAGGAGGTCTGGTAATGAGTCAAGAAAATGAAAACCTTGAAACGTCTGAGCAGACTGAAGAGCAAACAGAAGTGGAAGCACAAGAAGAAACAACAGAAGTTGATCCTCTTGAAGCGGCACAAGCTGAAGCTGCAGAATACAAGGACAAGTACTTACGAGCACACTCAGACTTTGAAAATTCTAAACGTCGTTTAGAAAAAGATAAGATGAATGCAGTCTCTTATGCAAATGAAAGTTTTGCTAAAGATATTTTAGCAGTGATAGATTCATTTGAAAATGCACTAGAGTCTATAGAAGGTGCAAATGAAGAGAACTCTTCAGATGTACTGGAAAAGATGAAAGAGGGTGTAAAACTTACCTATGAACAACTTAAAAAGATATTGGAAAAGAACCATATCAAAGAGGTAGATTGTTCAGGAGAGTTCGACCCTGAAGTACATCAAGCTATTATGCAAGTTGAGAGTGACAAGCATAATGAAGGTGATGTAGTACAGGTGATGCAAAAAGGGTATACAATTAAAGATCGTATTTTGAGACCAGCGATGGTGAGTACTTGTAAATAAGTGACTAGATGTCACTTATTTCAAGTGTGGAACCGAGCATAACGCGAGGCTGGAAAACCTGTAAATAATCATAGACTTGAGTAAATGTGACTAAAGTTGCATTTTATTCTATAATGATTAGAGTATAATAATAAGAAATAACAAATACAGAAGGATTTAATATGGCAAAAGTATTAGGAATAGATTTAGGAACAACAAACTCTGCAATGGCAGTGTATGAAAATGGCGAAGCAAAGATTATTGCAAACAAAGAGGGTAAAAATACAACACCTTCTATCGTTGCATTTACAGATAAAGGTGAAGTTTTAGTTGGTGAGTCTGCAAAAAGACAAGCAGTAACAAACCCAGAGAAAACAATTTACTCTATTAAGAGAATCATGGGTCTTATGTGCGATGAAGATAAGGCAGCAGAAGCAAAAGAAAGACTACCTTACCACATTATAGACAGAAACGGTGCCTGTGCTATTGAAGTAGCAGAAAAAACATATACACCACAAGAAATTTCTGCAAAAGTACTTATGAAAATGAAAGAAGATGCAGAAGCTTACCTTGGTGAAACAGTAACAGATGCGGTTATTACCGTGCCAGCATACTTCAATGATGCGCAAAGAAAAGCGACAAAAGAAGCAGGAACGATTGCAGGTCTTAATGTACTTAGAATTATCAACGAACCAACATCTGCAGCACTTGCATACGGACTTGACAAAAAAGAGTCTGAGCAAATCGTTGTTTACGATTTAGGTGGTGGTACATTTGATGTTACTGCACTTGAGACTGGTGATGGTGTCGTTGAAGTTATGGCTACAGGTGGAGATGCATTCCTTGGTGGTGATGACTTCGATAACAGAATTATTGACTTTGTTGCAGATGAGTTTAAAGCAGAATCAGGTATTGATGTAAAAGCTGACGTAATGGCACTACAACGTGTAAAAGATGCAGCAGAAGCAGCGAAAAAAGAGCTTTCAAGCTCAACTGAGACTGAGATAAACCTTCCGTTTATTACAGCTGATGCAAGCGGACCAAAACACTTGGTAACTAAAATTACCAGAGCGAAATTTGAGTCATTGATTTCTGATCTTGTAGCATCTACAATTAAGACAGTTGAGTCTGTACTTAAAGATGCAGGACTTAGCAAGTCTGACATTAACGAAGTGGTTATGGTTGGTGGATCAACACGTGTACCATTGGTACAAGAAGAGATGAAAAAATTCTTTGGTAAAGAGCTTAACAAATCTGTGAACCCAGACGAAGTTGTTGCACTTGGTGCGGCTATCCAAGGTGGGGTACTTGCAGGTGATGTGAAAGATGTATTGCTTCTTGATGTAACACCTCTTTCTCTTGGTATTGAGACACTTGGTGGGGTAACAACTAAAGTGATTGAAAAAGGAACAACAATTCCTGCGAAAAAATCACAAGTGTTCTCAACAGCGGAAGACAACCAACCAGCAGTAAGTATCCATGTACTTCAAGGTGAGAGAGAGTTCTCTAAAGACAACAAGTCACTCGGTATGTTCGAGCTTAGAGACATCCCAGCAGCACCACGTGGTGTACCTCAAATTGAAGTAACCTTTGACATTGATGCCAACGGTATCTTGACAGTATCTGCACAAGACAAAGGTACAGGTAAATCTCAAGAGATTAAAATTACTGGTTCGAGCGGACTAAGTGACGAAGAGATTGAAAAAATGGTACAAGATGCTGAAGCAAATAAAGCTGAAGATGAAAAAAGAAAAGCAGTGGTTGAAGCGAAAAACCAAGCCGATGCACTCATTCACCAAACAAGAAAAACATTAGATGATCTTGGTGAGAACTTTGATGCAGCAGAAAAAGAGGGTATCGAAGCAGCGATTGCTGACTTAGAGACTGTACTCAAAGATGATAATGCAACAAAAGAGCAAATAGAAGAAAAAGTAAAAGCTTTAACAGAAAAAAGTCACAAACTAGCAGAAGCTGCATACGCTAAAGAGCAAGGTGGTGCAAACCCAGAAGCAGCAAAAGCAGACGATGATGATGTTATCGATGCTGAAGTAGAATAAACTCTACTTCAAAATGAAGCGAGCTTCATGGGCTCTCTGCCGAAGAGGGGTAACTAAAGAGAAGCGACGTTACATTAATCATAAGCCTGCCTTCCAGAAATGGAAGTCGGGCTTTTTTTATGCTAAAAATAAAACTTAAAAATCAAATGGGTGTTGTATCATTACCCACATATTTGCACCTTCATCACCGTAAGCGATATCAAAACGTACAGGAAGTTGTGCAACCATAGCACGAAGACTAAGTCCTGCATCATACTTCAAATCAGTTAGCAAATCAAAATTATATTTATTATTGACACGACCTGCTTCTACAAAGGCAACGACTTGAAACCAATCTACTGCAACAGGTACTAAGCTGTTTTTCTTTAGAGGATTATAGTCGAGTACGGCTCTATATTCTGCCGTAGCATAAAAGACGGCTTTGTCTGAGAAACGGTTGTTTTCATACCCTCTCATACGGAAGAAACCGCCTAGTCTTGGACCTTCCCAAGTTGGAGGGCGATTTTCTGCGATTCCTGGTGCTATCTCATTTTCACTATCCCATGAAAATGAGTATCCTGTCCAAACACTTAGTGCTAAGACATTTTGCTGGGTAAAAGAAAATGTATCCAATGAATAGTATTTGTTAAATTTAAACTCCAGAAAATCCCAGCTTTGTACAGAGTCACCTTTGCCAAAGTCTTTTGAATATTGGAGGTCAAAGTGGTATCCTCTTGAAGGATTTAAATCATAGTCTGTATTGTCATGGCTTAAGAAAAATCGTAAGCCGTTGGTATTCCAAACTGGTGTAGAATCACTGGCTTGATCTTTCCAGAGTTCAAAGGAAGACCAGTTTTCGAAACTGTCTTCTTGGTAGAATGTTTTGATTCCAACAGAGGTTCGTCCTGTGACAAATGGGGTGTCATTACCATATCCTTCTCGACCCTGTGCAAAACCGTCTTGAAGTCTATAGAGCCCTTCAGGATTCTCAAGTCCTTCACCTATAGGTAGTACATATTCAAATGTTGTATTGATAAAGTTTGATTCGCCAGCTGTCGTGAGTGCATTATCTGGGTTGGAGTTGTTTGTCCTCTCAAAGTAGTATTTTTGTTTAGGAAAAAAGCTTTTAAGAGCTATGACAGAAAAGAAGAGTCGGTTTGTAAAGGGAAGTTTATAGTCAGAAAAGGAAAAAAAACCACCAGAAAAGTTTTCAGTCCCTGGTATGCCATTGGTAACTACATCTTGGTCTGTTCCTCCAAATATAGAAGCAACCATGGTTGTTTGTGGTTGTAATAATCCTTGTTTAATCACTCCAATACCACCGGCTAATCCTGTAGATGCACTACTAAAGGCATAAGGTAAAACAATCCAGTCTTTACTCTGCGTGACATTGTTGTCTTGTGAAGCAAAAAGAGGTGTTTGGAGTAGAGAATATGTTGCAATAAGAGATAAAAGTAAATGTTTTTTATGTTTCATGATATAATTATAGCCAAAGTGTATAATATATCTATTGTATAGATAAATGAGGATAAAAATATGGAAATTAAAAAGTGTAATACACTAGATGAAGCAAGAATAGAGATTGATGCAGTGGATAAAGAGATTGTTGAACTCATTGCAAAGAGAAATGAATATATCAAACAAATCGCACATTTTAAAACAAGTATTGAGGAAGTAAAAGCAGAAGATAGGATATTTGATGTTATCTCTGCTGTAAGACAGCAGGCTATTGAATTAGATCTTTCTCCGAATCTCATCAATGATTTGTATGTCCGAATGATAGATGGCATGGTAGAGAGTGAGATATCAGAATTTAGGAATGCAAAAGGACTCTAAAACCCTTTTACTCTTCCTCATCAGAAGAAACGATAGCTCCAACTGCAGAACCTGTGATATCTATAGTCGTACTTACT
>VCAW01000171.1 GCA_013607775.1 Campylobacterota bacterium
TTTAGCTAGTTGAACTATATTACGAAATTATCTAGATTGATGAATCTCTATTTCGTTATTTGGTTATAATGACTACTTAATCTATATTAGAGTAAAATACTCCTAATTGATATGAAGGCATTATAATGTTATTAACACGTGCAAGCGAATATGCGCTGCTCTCTTTAGATGTTTTACGTAAAGCTGATACTCCTTTGGGTGCAGAGCAGTTGGCAAACGAACTCTCTATCCCTAAAAGCTTCTTAGCAAAGATTTTACAAAGTTTAGCGAAACAAGGTATTTTAGAGTCACGTAAAGGTGCACATGGTGGATTTATATTGGCTAAAGATGTAAGTGAAATATCGGTAAATGATATTATCTTTGCAGCAGAAAGCAAGTCTCCTACTGTTTTTGACTGTACCTCTTACTCTGCTACTTGTCCAAATGGTACTATTGGTACCTGTGCTATATCTCCTTTTTTAGCAAATTTTCAAACTAAAATAGATGATTTTCTTAATGGTTTGATGCTTAGCGATATACTATAATAGGACGCTTTTAGAGCAAAGCTCAAAAAACTACGCTGTCGCTGAGACCTGCTAAAGCTATACATTGACAATAACTTCAGCAGTGGGCTCACGTGACTAGTCACTTTTTAACTTTATAGGTATAATACTCTCAATAATTCCATTTTAAGGCAACTTAATGCAACATGTTTACCACCTCTCACACATAGATCTCGATGGCTACGGCTGTCAGTACCTCTCACAACAATGCTTTGATACCATAGACTGTTACAATGCCAATTATGGACCAGAAGTCCCTGCACGTTTGGGTGAGATAGTCAAGAAAATAGAACAAGACAAATTTATACATGGTGATGATATAGAATCACTCATACTCATTACAGATCTTAACCTTACAACCAAAGAGGGAAACTGGATAGAAAAAGAGGCTGTGCGTATCGGAGCGAAATTACAGCTTCTTGACCACCATGCCACAGGAGCCAGTGCCGCAGAACGTTTTGCATGGTACAAACTAGATACAACACGTTGTGCCACACTCATCACCTATGACTGGCTACAAATGCATTATGGCTTTGATAAAGAGAATAATTTAGCACGTATCGTCAAAGCCATCAATGCCATAGACATTTGGGTAAGTGATGACGAACTCTTTGAGTATGGTAAAGTCATGTTAGGCATGACATCTGGCGCAAGAGAGATAGGACGTATTTTATTCCCTGCACAAGACAGAGCATTTAAACTCTCTATGATAGATGCAGCAAAAGATTTGGTTGATGAAGAAGACGCACCTATCAAACTTGATGATGCCTTGCACCAAACTAAAAAAGCTTTTTTCAAACAAGAGAAAAATGACACCAAAGACAACTTGGTTGCAACTTATGTCACAAATCTACTTACACAGGATAAACAGCGTCTTACCATTACCTATAAAGGGCATAAGGGGATCTTGGGATATAACGTAGGAAATGCCTCCATCATAGGAAATGCCTCCATGGTAGCCAACGAGGACTATGCTTTTTATATGGATGTAAACTTTAGAGGAAACTTCTCTTTACGCTCTAACAACAAACTAGACGTCTCAGCCATGGCAGCACACATCGGAAACGGTGGGGGACATGTCAATGCAAGTGGTGGTAAGATAGAGGGATACAAAGACTCTTTTGTCTATGCAGATGTACGCAAGTTTATTCAAGAGTATATTGACCAAAAGTGTAAAGAGGCGTAGTACCCTTTATGAAAGAGATAAAAACTTCCCTCTACAAACGCCGTAAGATAGGTTTAATCGTTCTTTTTCTCATTGCCCTATTGGGTTATCTGATAAACCTTTACTACCCTTTAACTCCACCCAGTTATGTCAAACCGCAATGGCGTATGCCTATGGTCTACTTTCTCATTACCTATAAAGTCATTGAATTGGGAATTTTTTATCTGCTGTTTTACCGTAAACATTATCTGAAACTCCTAGAGGCACAGTTTCATACACACCTCTTGGAGAAGTTTGAAAAAAATGCCAAACGTTTCTTTTTTCTAGTCCCTCAAGGTTCCATCGTGTTTGACATACTCTCCTATAAACTCTCAGGAGAGGTAGGCTACCTTTGGCTCTTTCTGACTATTGCCTTAAGTACCCTTTTATTGGTCAATCCTAAAAAGCTACAGAAGGATTAGTTCTTACTTATCTTCCCATTTGTCTTTGAGAAATATACGTTTCTACAGAGCTACGTACATCATCACAAGCACTACTTGCCAAAATACTTTCAGCCGTACCAGAATAATCATTCATAATATCACCTTTTGCAAAGAAATCACCACTTACTGCATCACTATGCGCCGAGATAACTTCATAGGCACAAGCAGTATTGGCATTTTTACTTACCGCGACATTTATACCACTTCTTTCTACTGAAGTCGTATAATATCTGTTAAACTTCATATAGGCTTCCATAAGGAAGAGTTTATCCCATCCTCTTGGATTTTCGTCATTCAAAAGTTTATCTTCCATAAAGGCAAGATGTTCTTGTAACTTAATGGCACCCTCTTCTGTTGTTGCAGCAATAGTCCAGTTGATACTTTTTGCATTAGCATCTTTTACTGGTGCAGGTGTTTGTGCACTTCCATGTTCTTTATAATTTGCATGATTTTCTCTAAGGTATGGGATGTTTGAACCTTCTCCCTCATTAGATGAAGCATCATTACCAGCACCTTGATTATTTCCATTTCCTCTTGTTGTATCCGTTGAAGAACCTCCACAACCTACAAGTAGTGTTGCAGTGAGTAAAGAGAATCCTAATGTTTTAATAAATGTTTGTTGTCTCATATTTCTATCCTTTTTTGTGATAGACGTATTATATGTATCTTTTGTTACTCCGATGTTACTTCATCCAAAATAAAGGGAATCTCTAAACATACATGGACTTTCTTCTCATTGACTTCAAATGTTTTTTATGCCCAGCTCTGTTGTAAGTTTATCGACAATATGTAGACCGATACCAAGTCCACGTTCACTCTCTTTATAAAAGCGTTCAAAAACCCTCTCTGGCTGTTCTACACCATAACTGTCATTTTGAATACAAAGTACACCTGTATCAAATGTTATCTCAATGCTTCCATTACTGGTATTATATTTGCATGCATTACTCAAAAGGTTATAGACAATACTCGTAAAAGCATTTTTATCTGTAGCAAGTAGATACGTAGGTACTTCTATCTTCCATTCCAGATAGTCATAAAGAGGCGTAAAGAACTTAACCTGTTCTTCGATAACTGCCTTTAAATCAAATCTTTCACTTACTCCCTGTACCTCTTTCAGATAGCAGTCAAGGTTTTGATGAAGCATAGCTATATTTTTTGCTGATATTGAGATACTCTCTATCTCTTCACTCTTGCCCTCTATCATTTTTAGGTTAATCAAGATAGAAGTAAGTGGGGTATTAAGATCATGAATAATATCTTTGATAAAATCTTCCAAAAGACGTAGAGAACTACGTATAGGTCCCAAACTATAGAGTGCTGCCAAAATAGAGATAATCATTGCTATCATAGTAAGGACAAAGAGCTGCATATAGAGTGTATGTTTCACCGCATCCACCAGGAGAGTGTATTTTTTCATAGGATAAAATATTTTTAAGACATCTTGTTCATCTTGAAAAGGCACCAAAATATAAAGTGCATTTTTATCTTCATACATTTCATAAAACTTTTTATCTTTGGAAGGAGGGATAATGTCAATATCGAAACGCTTATCATCAAAGGAGAGACTGTAGTTTTTCATCTCTAAAAAAAGATTGGTTTTGATGTGTTCCTCTTCGATGCGTTGGTAGTGATAAAAGATAAAAAGCAAAAAAAGTTCTATCATAAGAAAAAAGAGTAAAAAACTTTTGAGTAATGATTCTTTTTCAGATAATTTTATAACCTACTCCTCTTACCGATTTTATCTCAAGATTTGTATTTTTTTTCAGTTTTACCATGTTTACACGTAATGCCAAGTCTGTAGGTTTTTCCATACAGTCCATAAGCTCCTCTTTTACAACAGGGTTAGGATAATTTGTTGTCCAGTTTCACCACGTTATGGTTGCCAAGTTTCATGAGTAAAAAAGTGATATCTTAATAAACATGATAGTAAAATCTTTACACCATATAAGGATTATAAAATGTCACAAGACTATCACCCCAATGCCAGAACAAA
>VCAW01000172.1 GCA_013607775.1 Campylobacterota bacterium
ATGTCTAAAATCATTCATACTCTATCTCAATCGCACTCTTCTTCTTAGGAAATATCTGCCGTTTCACTTTTGTTGAGCCAAGGTACTTCTTGGCTCCATTGTTGTCCTTATCTAAGATAATCCAACGTTTATCATCTTCTTGTACTTCACCTTGTTCATTTTTAATATGTTCTACCTTGTATACAAGACGCACTGCATCTACAAAAGCACTAGCTCCCCTACTCTGAGAGGAGTTTTTTGTACCATGATGTATAAAGATAATGGTTTTTTCTTCTTTGGTTGCCCACCTAGTAAAAAGATTTATGAACTTTCGAGCATGGGCATTGTTATTTTCATCGGCACCGAACATCGCTATGAGAGGGTCCAATATGATGATATCATACCCTCTAAGCATTCGTTTAAATTTATAAAATTGGCTACTCACTTCCACATCAGCCCTACTCTCTTCTAAAAAATGTATGGTCTCTGAGTCTGCACCTGCGATATGTAAACTTTTAGAAAAAACATCCATCTGCGTCTCTAAAATATTTTGAGCAATCATCTCTGAACGATATTTCGACAAAGATAGTGCATCTTCACTCAGCCACATGAAAACCTTGAGCTTTTCGTCACGTATCATCCTCATAGCAGCTTGAAGAAGTAAAAAAGACTTTCCTACTCCTCCACCAGCTGTGACAAGCGAAACCGTATTTTTAGGAAAAGGCAGCCAACTTTTACAAATAAACTCAGCCTCTTCTGCTTTTACCTGATCTAGGGTTACTATGTTAAAAAGCTCCCGACTCCCCTCTTCTGCTCTTTCAAGCTCCTTGTGGACAAGATGTATAGTTGATGCGATATCTTCTTCATTATCTACTTTTTGAAGTATCTGCTGTGCCATACGTTTAAAGTCTCGCAACTGTGAAAATTCTTTTAATTTTTCAGCATACACTTTCACCTGCGTAATGGGTAATGCTGCCAATACATCTAACATTGCTACTTCATCAAAACTTTTACCCATATGTTGTTTAATGATATTTTCTTCTATAGCACTATGCTCATACAAATACGACAATGTTTCAAAAAGTCTACTATGGAAGGGAAGATAGAAATCACTCGCACTCACGCCTAGCTCTTGTATTTGGACCATACTAGTAGCGTCAAAAACTATCCCACTTAAAATGGCTCGTTCATAATCTAAATTAGCATTTACGGTATTCATATATACTCCCACATTTAAAATATTCTAAATCATATCTTGTTTTATAAGGTATTTCAAGGAAATAATTTTTACTTTCATTTTCTAGATTGGAAGTTATATTAGAGGGTGAAAGAAGTTATTTTAGAGTCTATCCCTCAACTAATGGAAGTTATATTAGAGGACACATACTTTTAAAGGAAGTTATATTAGAGGGTGAAAATTTTACTCTCTGGAAGCAATCTTAGAGTCTTGCAGTATAGACTGGAAGTAATATTAGAGATATTTTATATTTTTACCCCTTTTTGCTATGTTATAGTCAGTTATAACGCTAAAAAGCATAAAGTCAAGTAAATTATTCTTTACTTTTTATAAAATATTTCTGTCTAATAGAAGTTATATTAGGGGTGATTTCTAAAAAAGTGGAAGTTATATTGGGGGGGTTTGGAAGTTATATTAGAGATAGGGGAAGTTATCTTAGAGGCTAAAAGAAGTTATATTGGGGGGGTTTGGAAGTTATATTGGGGGTTAACTAAGATTTTAAGATTCTTTATATAAGAGTTCTAAGGCTCTTATATAAAGAGTGATGACTTTGTCACTCTTTATAAAAAAGAGATTCTAAATATAATATTACTTCCAGTTCAAAATCTTCTTCAGACAAATCTTCTTTATTTTTAATACGAAAATTTTTATTTTCTGTCTCTATATAAGCTGCACAAATTAAAGCACCTTCTGTTTCATAAGTAATTGATTTAATAGAGTCTATACTTTCATTTAATTTAATCTCAATACCAATCATATCTTCAATCGTTTTCTTAACCTTTAATTTTGGTACATCTATTAACTTATTATTTTGATTAAACAAAGAAGGTATAAATCCAACAGCTGCATTCCCTCTGTAAAAAAATATTTCTTCTTTTGCATTATAATCTATCCCAAAAGACTGTAGTTCCCCTACCCTACTTTTTATGTCTCTTTTGCAAACCTGCAATGACTTAGGGGAATCAATAGGAAAACCTAATGCTTCAAGAACAGTCATCAGTTTAAATCTAGATTCTTTTTTATGTGTAAAAAACCAACGGATAATTGCTTTAATGAGTGCGGAGTCTACTTGAAGTAATTTCGTCAATTCTTTTTTATAATTAATGGAGAGTTCACGCTCATAAAATTTTAAATATCTATTGTCTAAAGTAATTGAATATGCTTTGTGTTCTTCAAGATAATCTAAATGAGAGATAAGATTAAAGTCAAAAGAATTTCCTTTCGTGTCAACATAGTTTACAGTGATGTCTCGAATTTCTTTTATTTTTTCTTTGAGCCACTTGGTTTGATTTTCCCAATGATCACTTTTTGTGTCACGACTATACTCTTTGAGTATTTTAGTTTGAGAAAATACGAGGACAACCTCTTCCGTAGGTAAAGGAAGTACCTTCGATGCGTGAGTATAAATACAATCAAGTAGATCTCTATGTACTTGTGTAAGAAGCTTTCGTCCACGTATTTCCACTTTCCCCCATGATGTTTGAATGATACGGATACCACCATTTTTTTTAAATTCTCTTGCAGTAACAGAATTACCAGATAATTTTTGAACAGGTGAAAAAATCGGAATACGAAGTTCAGTGATAGTAGAAGTACTATTTTCTATTTTTTCTACAACATTAAAAAGGGCTAATTGATTATTTTTATTTTTCATAGTAGATATTGTACTATGCTTAAAGTGTCAACACCCTTAAGCGTTTCGCATGCGAAACTATGGTAGCATCTTAAGATAGTTTCGCATGCGAAACAAACACGTTTTAAATTAGAGGGAAGATATGATTATAACGGTAGCACACTCTAAAGGTGGCGTAGGCAAAAGTTTATTGGCATGGCACTTAGCGATAGGATTGAAAACTCCGATTGTAGATTTAGATTTTCAAAAAACTTTAGTCTATACAAATAACCTAAGAAAAGCAAATGGTTATAAAAAGTTGAAGATTATTCAACCTGAATCACCAGAAGCCTTCATAGAACTTATGGATGAATGGCCAGAAGATAAACATATTATTATAGATGTCGGTGGGTTTGATTCTAACCTAAATAGGGCAGCTATTTATATTTCTAATATTATTATTACACCTGCAGTAGATCGGGTAACAGAAATGGCAGGCCTTTACAAATTTCATCAGATTATTGATGAGCTCTCAAATAAAATGAAAACAGACATAAAAGCAGATATTTTATTAAACGATGTGAGTCCAACAGCTAAAGATTTTTCAGTGATGGAAGATTTGGTTGAAAATTTAAAACATTTTAGACTTATGGATACTATTGTTGCACATAGAGCTGATTTTTATAAAACAATGGAAGAGGGTAGGGGTGTTACAGAAATTGAGGGTAAGAGTAAAGCAAAAAAAGAGTTAAAACAACTTATTAAAGAGATAAAGAAAAGAGGATAATAATGGCAAAACGTAAAATAAATGCAGCGATGATTCTAGCAGCAGGTGAAGATGCACATTTGCAAACAAATGATAAAGTTTCGCATGCGAAACCTATTGATGGGGAATCTTTTTTAGAATTAAATGTTAATGATATTAAAAATAACCCTATGCAACCTCGTATCCATATAGACGAAGAGGAGTTAAAGGATTTGGCACGTTCCATAAAACTGCATGGACTGATACAACCTGTAGCCGTTATTAAAGTAGGACAGAGTGACTATATACTCAAAGCAGGGCAGCGAAGATGGCTTGCACATAAACAACTGGGACTAGAAAAAATAAAAGCTATTGTCCAAGAAGAAACAATACTTCCTAAAAGAGAGAGTGACAAAGCACTTTTTGAGATAGCAGTACTTGAAAATACTCAAAGGGACAATCTTAATCCACTAGAATTAGCTCTTTCTCTTAGACAAGCGATGGATAAAAATCTCTATAAAAACTTAGAGGAACTTTCCCAAGCACTTGGTAAGTCAAAATCTTATGTAAGCAAGGTAATGAAAGTACTGTCATTAGAAGAAGAAATCATAAACGATTTAGGTAAAAATAAAAGTACCAATGACATAGAATCTCTCTATGAAATACAAAAAATTAAAGAACCAAAAGAACAAATATCTTTATATTTTGACTTTATTACTAAGAAACTAGATCGTAAAGCATTGCGCGAATTAAATAAAAAAGAAGTTTCGCATGCGAAAGTACCATATACTTTTGAAGGTAGAGCAAAAAAAGTAAAAGTAGTATTTGACGTAAGTGGTTTGACAGATGATAAAGTTAAAATCATAAAAGATGAAATTGAAGAGGTTTTGAAAAAATATTTTTAACCCTTAGAAATAATTTTTTCATGTAATTGTCATTTATTGGTTGAGTAGAGAATACAATTATATATGAGTTTTAGAAGGATAGTAATATCTTTGAATCATAAGCATTGGTTAATTCTTTTTATCCCCTCTGCTATCTCCTCAAAGCTACTATGCGTAAAGTTAAAGCGTATCTCGTCATTTGCCCCACCAAACTCAGCCCCTGGTACAAAAACAATTCCTTTTGCCAAGCACTCTTGTACCAGTGCTCTGGTATCTATCCCTCTAAAGCGTCCGTAGATAAACATGCCACCTTTTGGTTGGGTGTATTCAAAACTAGGCAGGTGTAGGTCTAACTGTTGACAGAAGTAATGCATCTTCTCTTGATAGGCTATTCTTAGTGTCTGTAGATGTTTCTCAAAGGATGTGCCATCTTTCAAATACTCCCATACCATCTTCTGTGTGATGCCTGAAGTGTGCAAGTCCATTGCTTCTTTATAGGCGATTAGCGGACTAAGTAGCTCGACATCTGCACGTACCCACCCCACACGTAATGCAGGTGAGAGTACCTTGGAAAATGAGCCTAGATGGTAGCTTTGTTTTGAGAGCATTTGGCTGATGCTTTTGTGTGGTGCATGAAAGTAGAGTTCGCTGTAGGGAGCATCTTCTATGAGTAGGGTTTGTGAGGTTTCTATTATGTTGGTTATTTCCTTTCGATGTTCATCACTATAGCATCTACCACTTGGGTTTTGAAAGTCGGGTATGAGGTAGGTTAGTTTACTCTTGGTTATGCTTTTTCTAAAGGCTTCTAGTTCTATGCCATCCTCAGCTAAAGGTACGCTATGTGCTTCCATGCTATTTAATTTAAATATATTCAAAGCACCCAAATAACTAGGCTTTTCTATGGTAATGGATGCTCCATAATGATACCGACAGATGATGTCCAACCCCTGCTGTGACCCAGAGGTGATGAGTATGTTCTCACTTTGGGTAGGAAAG
>VCAW01000173.1 GCA_013607775.1 Campylobacterota bacterium
AAAAAGTAGTAGAGGCAATCGATAAGCTTAACAGTAGACCAAGAAAATGTCTTGGATGGAAAACACCTTACGAGGTTTTTGAAGAACTTTCAGGGTTTGATGCTAGAATTGTGGTTCAGGGTATTCGTTAGAGATGCGAATTCGGGCCATGATAATCTGCAAAAAGATCAAAAAACGGTAGTTTCTTCAAATCATCCACTTTGACACCATAACGGTATATATTTATGCCAAAATAGGTTTTATTGTCTGCAAATTGTAGCAACTGTTTCATTGGCGTCACTACAAAGGCAACTTGGTAATTTTCTTCTCGCCACTGGTATCAATATGCTGTTTCATGTGTTCTCTTTTGGCTTTTTTCTCTGCTTCTTTTTTATCGATTTCATCATTACATCCTGTAAGCCCCACAAGTAACCCAGTCAGTATTGCAAATAAAATTAGTTTTTTCATTGTAGTATTCTCCTTTACCCTGTATATACAGGTTGCAAAAAGATTCTATCAAAGTACTATTGTGAAAAAGCTTAAGAGGCGGTTTCACCGTGAAAAACGAACAAGAGATAGAGAACTTCTATAAAACTATAGGCAAGAATGTCAAGCAAAAAAGAGAAGAAAAAGGACTAAGCCAACTCCAACTCACCCATTTAATGGGTTTCAAGTCCGTCTCCCTCGTCTCACAAGCAGAAATCTGTCACAATCAGCATTTTTCTATAAAACATCTCTTTATGATAGCCTCTATCCTAGAATGTGATATAAATGATTTTTTTGATGGAGTTACAATTAGCAAGTTGGAATGGGAATAGTGTTTATTTTATATTTTATCCTATAATACAAAAAATTTTACAAAGTGATATTATATGAAAACAGTACTAATTACAGGTGGAAACAAAGGCATAGGCTTAGAACTAACAAAATCTTTCCTTGCTTTGGAGTACAATGTTATTATCATAGCACGTAGTTTTGATAATTTTGAGTTTACAGATAGCGTAAAGTGCATAAGCTATAATCTAACAGATATAGAAGGAATTCCTAAACTTATTGCACCTCTTGGACATATAGATATCCTCATTAACAATGCAGGAGTCATGTATTCTCTACCTTATGATAACTATCCACAAGAGAAAGTAAACAGTATGCTAAAACTTAACCTAGAAGCACCTATCAAGCTTATAGAAGAGTGTGTTAAAGTAGGTGCTACACGGATAGTCAATAATGCTTCTATTGCGGGACAAATAGGACATCCTGATGTATGGTATGGAGCTACTAAGGCAGGGGTTATCAATGCAACTAAAAGTTTTGCCAAAATCTTTGATGGAAAAGTGGTTATTAATGCTGTAGCCGCAAGCCCTGTAGAGACTGATATGCTAGAGACTATTCCACTAGAGAGAAGAGAAGCTTTTTTAAAAACAGTAGTTTTAAATCGTTTCGCCACAGCCGATGAAGTAGCAAAAACCATTGTTTGGCTAGCTACTGATTCACCTGAGTACATTAATGGTACGACGGTGGATATTAATAATGGTTCGTATATGCGATGAAACAGCAGATTTACCAAATAGATGCTTTTGCTAATAGACTTTTTGAGGGAAATCCTGCAATGGTTTGTCCTCTTGAAGAGTGGATTAGTGATAATCTTATGCAACAAATAGCAGCAGAAAACAACCTCTCTGAAACAGCATTCTTTGTAAAAATGAAGTGGGCTAGTCGGTTAACTCCTCCTCTGTTATAATATGGTATGAATTCATCAAATAACAAGAAACAAGACAAAGTTTTAATTG
>VCAW01000174.1 GCA_013607775.1 Campylobacterota bacterium
TGATATAATTTGCAAGTTCCATAAAATAAGCCCTTTATAATGATGTTGTGGTAACAAAATTATACTCAAAAGTGCCTATTTATGGGCTTTAATACTCAACTTAAGTTCGTGGATTTAGTGGAATTTATGTGCGAAAGTTGAGTAATCTGTATTCTTGCGTGCGATGTTAATTTACATCGTACATTTTATCTCTTATACTAAGCACAATCTTCCTATAATAACAAAAATTAAATATAAACGAGTCCTATTATGAATGTTGTAGATTTACTTCTTAAACTACTGAGCTATAAGTCTCTTACCCCCGATGATGCAGGATCTTTGAAATTCATTGAAACGTATCTTGATGGATTTGAAGCGACCTATGTCAATAAAGAAGGGGTGAAAAACCTTTTTTTGAGTAAAAAATTTGGTGAAGGTGACCATTTGTGCTTTGCAGGGCATGTTGACGTAGTACCTGCAGGAGATAACTGGGACACCAATCCTTTTGTTCCTGTAATAAAAGAAGGCAAGATTTATGCACGTGGCACACAAGATATGAAGTCTGGTGTGGCAGCTTTTGTGCAAACTTGCAAAGAGGTAGAAAATTTTAACGGACGACTTTCCATTTTACTTACTTCAGATGAAGAGGGAGATGCCAAGTATGGTACGGTCATTATGCTTGAACACTTAAAAGAGCAGAGGATGTTACCGGACTACTGTGTTGTAGCTGAGCCAACTTGTGAGACAAAGTTTGGTGATGCGATTAAGATAGGACGACGTGGTTCTACCAATGGATACCTCACTATTCAAGGAAAGCAGGGGCATGCTGCATACCCAGAAAAAGCCATCAATCCTGTGCATCAAATAGCACCGATACTTGAGAAAATAGCTGGGATAAATCTTGATAATGGTGATGATGATTTTGCGCCTTCTCAAATGGTAATAACCGATATACGTGGAGGGATGGAAGTAACCAACGTCACGCCTGGTTCACTTAAACTGATGTTTAATGTACGTAATTCCACTAAAACTACACAAGAAGATATTAGACTGCATATTGACAAATGTTTTCATGATTTAGACTATAGTTTGGAACTTACACAAGGCTCGTATCCTTTTGTGACTACCCGAGATTCCAAAGTAGTTGAAAAATTGACATCGAGTATTTATAATGTCACAGGTATCAAGACAAAACTTTCAACAGCCGGAGGTACAAGTGATGCTCGCTTTATGGGTGCATTTGGCATTGATGTGGTAGAGTTTGGCGTGATTAATGATACAATTCATGCACCAAATGAGTGTACCTCTATAGAAGAGGTAGAAAAACTTTGTGATATTTTTAGAAATATGGTAAAACATTTTAATTAAATCAAGGAGATATAAATGAAGAAATTACTTTTAAGTATTTTTGTATTATCTGGCACACTTTTAGCGGTTGATTGGGTAAAAGATATTGATACAGCGTTGGAACTGGCAAAAAAAGAACATAAAAATGTGATGGTTATGGTAGAAGGTGAACACTGTAGATGGTGTAAAAAGATGAAAGGTCGAACTCTTACAGATGATGCAGTAGAGAAGCGACTAGAAAAATTTGTTGTAGTAAAAGTGATGAGAGAAGATGGTAATGCTATGGCCAAACTTCCACCAGTTGAAGGTGTACCTACTATCTTTTTTATGAAAGACGATAAAGCAATCATGGAAAAAGTGGTTGGTTACTTTAATGTAGAAGATTTTATCTCTTATATTAATGATGTGGAAAAGAAGCCAAACTAAATAACAATGCGACTAATATATATCTTTTTTATCGTTGTACTATTTGGAGCTTCTGCCTATAGTGAATCTGATAAAAATACAGTGCTTAACAGCATCTCTTCTCCGAACGACACGATGCAAAATATCGCAGGACTATCCTGGCATACACAGATAGACAAAGCATTGAATAATGCACAAAAATCTCACAAAAATCTAATAGTGATGGTAGGAGAAGAGTCTTGTCGCTGGTGCAAGAAAATGAAAGAGCGCACATTAATAGATCCGCGTATTCAGAATAAACTTTCTAACTATGTTTTAGTTTCAGTGAAACGTTCAGATAAAAAAGCAGTGGCACATGTGCCTGAATTTGATGGAAAGATACCAAGCTTCTTCTTTATTGAAAAGAATGGTGAAGTGTATGATTCTGTGGTTGGTTACTATAAAGCAGATGATTTTCTACGTTATATCAATGAGATAGAAGAGTTGTAACATGATGTATAATAGACCGCATTTTAAAGAGTATGTTATGGCAAGATTGGTGACGATAGCTGTAGCAATTTTTATTCTTTTTACGATTTTACTTTTGTTATTGATTGAAGATAGAGATACCGTACTGTTAGCTGTAGTACTGATCGCGTCTGCCTTTAGTATATTTGTGTATGCCATTTACCGTGGGGCTGATCGTATGCAAAAAGAACTTAGAACCATTAACAAATATCTTTCTCATCTTGATCAAGTAGATGAGATACACTACAAAGCTCGATTTTTTACTCAAGAGTTTGAAGATATCAACCAAAATCTTATCAAAGTACTTAAAGCATCTAAAAAACGTGAAGAGGTGAAACAGCGTTATAATGCTAAGCTCAAACTTAAAAATAGACAACGAGGCGACATGATCTCAGCTATTGCGCATGAGTTTAGAAATCCTATCGCTTCTATTATGGGATATGCTCAGACACTTGAAGATGATAAAGATATTCCTGCACCATTACAAGAGAAATTTCTTCATAAAATTTATAACAATGGTACAAAAATAGAAGCTTTGTTGAGTCGTTTGGTTTTATGGAATAAGTTTGAAAGCGGTGAAGCTACACTACATCCTAGTTCTTTTGATATCTACAGCTTAGCAGAAGAGGTAAAAACTACATTGGAAGAGAAATATCCAAGTAGAGATATTATTGTTAAGGGTGAGAGTTACACTGTCGAAGCTGACCGTACACTTTTAGACATAGTCCTTAAAAATCTTATGGAAAATGCACTGAAGTATTCAAAAGATGAGATTATTGTTGCTATAGATAATGGGAAAATATCTGTCACAGACAAGGGTGCAGGTATTTCATCTTCTGATATCAGCAAGGTAACAAAAAAGTTCTATCGTTCCGGTACACATACTTGGGACAATTCAATGGGATTAGGACTTTCTATTGTAAAGCGTATTCTTGCCTTATATCAAACAAAGTTGGATATTGTTAGTGAAGAAAATCAAGGTTCTACTTTTTCCTTTAGCTTATAGTTATAGTTTCTATTTTATATATCCTAAAATATTATTTATTTTGATTTAGAAAAATTAATTTAAGAAGTATTTTACATTATAACCATCATTATATTTTATGAAAAAGAAGCAATGTGATACATAGTTATTAAATAGGGCGATAAATTTATATAAAATAACCACTATTTAACGCAAACTGTAATAATATTATTCTATGCGTTTACTCAGGTCCTAAAGCGATTTTGAGTGCTTATATTTATTATAAGTTTAGCTAAATTTAAGGAGGAAGCATGAAATTAGGTTTCTTAGTTGACCTTAACCTATGTATGGGTTGTAAAGGTTGTGAGGTAGCTTGTAAAGTGGAAAATGAAGTACCACTTAGTACGTGGCGTTTACGTGTAAAATATATTGATATCGGGACATTCCCAGATACATCAAGATCATTTACACCATTACGTTGTAACCACTGTGAGTCTGCGCCATGTGAGCGTATTTGTCCAGTATCTGCATTGCATTATTTAGAAAATGGGATTGTCAATGTTGATAGTGCTAGATGTATTGGGTGTGCAGGATGTATGATGGCATGTCCTTATGGAGCAATCTATATGGATCCAGAGACAAATACTGCAGATAAATGTACTTACTGTGCACACAGAATTGAGTCTGGTATGATGCCAGCATGTGTGGTTGTTTGTCCTGTACAAGCAAATATCTTTGGTGATGTTGAAGATGACAACAGTCATATTTCTCAGTACATCATGGAACATCAAGGAAGCGTACAAGTACGTAAACCGGAAAAACACACTGAACCTAAGCATTACTATGTAGGTGGTGGTAATCAAACATTGAACCCACTTGCACATGAAAGACTTGAGGGTTATGGACTATTTAATAATGTGACACACTTGAAACACATTGGAGATCCACACCACGGTGTTCTAGATAGATTCCTTGCACCATTTACTGGACATGATGAACTAGACAATAAGAGTTTCATGGATTCTGAAAAATCAACTGCAGAGTCTCACGAAGAAGAGGGAGGTCACTAAGATGGTAGAAAGTACAATTCACGCAACACAAGCTGTTGTAACACTCGACGTCGCACTTCCAGGTATTATCTGGGGTTGGATGATTACACTTAATATGTGGGCAAAATCAATCGGAACAGGTGTCATTTTGGTAGGTGCATTCTTACTTTACAGACACAAAAAAGAAGAGATGCCTAATCTAAGATGGATGATGCCTCTTTTAGCATTTATTTTCCTAAACATCTTTTTATTGTTTACACTTACAGACCTTCACCAACCATATAGAATGGTGAATATCTTCTTACACCCACACTGGACATCAGCGATTACTGTTGGTGCATGGATGGCTTCATTGTTCTTATTATTGATTACTATTATGTTAGTTATTGGTATTGCAGACGAATTCCCCGGTGTACCATTTAAAGGATGTGTCCTTACTAAAATGGGTAGAGCAAATTCTGGTCTATATGAAAAAGTATTTCCATTTGTTGTGTTCCTAGCAATTCCAGTAACACTGTATACAGCCATCATTATGGCAGAGTCATCTGCAAGAGAGTTATGGCAGGCACCTGCTGAAGTAATGCAAATGATGTGGGCAGCATTTATGGCTGGTTCATCAGCACTTATTTTAGCATCAGGAAAATGGAGTAAAGAAGCAAGAAGTGATTTAGCACTTGTACTTGCTATTGCAACATTCTTCTCATTTATGATGTACATGGGTGAGTATTTCTTCTCATTCAAATCATCTGAAGCAGAAGCAACTTTAGCGTTCGTTCATTCAGGCGGACCTTATAACGTAGAGTTCTGGTTTGGTATGGTACTTGGATTTATTATTCCATTCTTTATTGCTGTTGGCAATATGAAGAGTGATAACAAAACGCTACTAAGAGTAGCAGCTATTTTAGCATTGGTAGGACTATACATGGCAAAAGATGTATGGCTTAAAATTCCACAATTGCTAAACTTGAGTTAAGGAGGAGATATCTATGACAAAATCAATGAAACAAGACAATAACTTTATCGAAGGTAGAAGAAGCTTCCTTAAAGGTACAGCATACTCTGTAGCAGGTGCAACACTTGCTGCAGGTGTATTTGAAACCGTAGCTACTACTCCTGCAACAGCAGAAGAGACAAAATTTACTGCTACACCTAAAACACTTCAGTTCTACCCACCTTTAGAAGAGTGGGATAGCTTTAAAGAGCTTGACGGAGACGATTGGAAAAGAGGTGGTGTTGGTAGAAATGGTGTGAAAAGTGAAACAAACCCAGATGGGATTAAAGTAAATGAATTTATGCTTGTACCAACTGTTTGTTCTAACTGTGAAGCACAATGTGGACTAACTGCATGGGTTGAAGTTGGAGAGTATAAAAAGACTAAAGACCCACGTTCTTTACGTGTTAAAAAGTACATGGGTAACCCGCTTCATGCTGGTTCACGTGGTAGAAACTGTGCCAAAGGGTACGCAACACAATCACAAATGTATGATCCAGACAGAATTCCTTTCCCACTAAAAAGAGCTCCAGGTTCTAAAAGAGGTGAAGGTAAGTGGATTAGAACTTCTTGGGATACAGCTATGGCTGAAATCGGGAAGAAAATGCATGATACCCTTAAAAAAGGTGATGAAGTCTCTAAAAAGATGATTATGTACCATGTAGGTCGTCCAAATGAAAATGGTTTTGGTCACCGTATCCCACACTCTATGGGACTTGATGGATATGATTCTCATACAAACATCTGTTCTGCAGGTGCAAGACAAGGGACAATCCAATGGGCAAATGATGATAGAAACTCTCCGGATTGGGCAAACTCTAAGTTGGTTTTCCTTCAGTCATCTCATGCAGCTGATGCGGGACACTATTTCCAACAATCAGCAGGATATATTGCAGATGCACGTAAAAAAGGTGCAAAAATGGTTGTCTTGGATCCAAGACTTTCTAACTCTGCAGGTATGGCTGATCTTTGGTTGCCAGTATGGCCAGGAACAGAAACAGCACTTTATCTTTACCTTGCAAATAGAATTTTAAATGAAACAGACTTACATGGTGATAGCCTTGTAAACCACGATTTTATGAAAAATTGGATTAACTGGCAACAACTTATGAATGATACTGAGCATCTTCAGTTTATGTTAACTGAGGGGCTCATTAAAGAATTACCAGCTGGTAATACCTATGAAGACTTTATTAAATTTATGCAAGCATTTTACGCACCATATACAAAAGAATTTGTAACCAAAGAGTGTAAAATCGAAGGATATGAACATAAACTAGATGAGCTTTACGATATGTTCATTGAAGCGGGTGATAAAATATCAACATTCCTATGGAGAGCAGGACCAATTGCTCACAGAGGTGGATGGATGATTACACGTGCCGGTTTCTTACCACTTGCACTAAGAGGTGCAATGGCAGGTAATGTTGGTGGTGTAGGTATGCACCACTGGCACGTAATCTCAGTAAACGGTAAAGGTGACTCTGCGACAGTTGCAGGTGAAAGACCTCCAAGAGTAGATGTATGGAACGAAATCGCATGGCCGCCAGAGTATCCATTGAGCTCATACGAAATGTCTCACATTATGCCTCACCTTCTTATGGATGATGAATGGAGAGCAAAATGGAAAGAAAAAGGACTTACAAACATTCCTGAAAAACTGGCTGTATGGATTCCACGTATGTATAACCCAGTTTGGATTAACCCAGATGGATTTAGATGGATTGAAGCACTTAAAAAAGAAGAGAAGATTGAACTTTCATTCAACCTTTCTCCAACATGGTCTGAGACTAACTGGTACTGTGATTACGTACTTCCAGTTGGACTTGCTGGTGAAAGACATGATCAGTCATCTGAGCCAACTAAACCAGCTAGATGGTTATCATTTAAAAACCCTGCATTACGTGTAGCGTTGGAGAAAAATGGTTGGAAAGCAAAAGATCCAGCGCGTGCAACACTAGAAGCTCACATGGCTTCTGGTCTTGGAGAAATCTGGGAAGAGGTAGAATTCTGGGCAAATATCATGGTTCACCATGTAGATCCAGATGGTAGCCTTGGTGTAAGAAAGTTCTGGGCTTCAAAAGAAGATCCAACAAGGGCTGTAACGATTCCAGAGTGGTACCAAGCAGCATTTGACAAATTGCCAAACCTTAGACGTGTGGCAAAAGCTAAATACCCTGACTCTAAGTACCCTAACTACGAAATGATGAGAGACATGGGTACATGGTTGGAAGAAGATAATATCTTTAGACCACAAGAGATAGAACTGAAAAAAGAAAATGGTAAATACATCGCGCATGGTCACGAATATGCAGAAGATGAAGTAACTATTGATGAATTCGGTACGATTAAAGTTGAAGACCATGTCTTTGGTGGTGAAAAGAAAATTGGTGTTGTTGTAGAAGATGAAGCAAAACAAGGATTCCATACATTAAGTGGTAAACTTGAATTCTTCTCTAAATGGTTTGCTGAATGGAAATGGCCAGAATATGCTATTCCATTTTACCCAAGAAGTGCAGAAGAGCGTAAAAAATATGTTCAGATTGTAAGTCAGGTGCACCATGACTTTATTGATTCTGCGAAAAATGAATTTGCACTCAATACAGTATTTAGATTGCCATACAACATTCACACACGTTCTGTGAACTCTAAGCACCTTATGGAGATCTCACAAAACCATAACCCAGTATGGATGGCAACAGAAGATGCTGAACGTATGAACATAAAACGTGGTGATGCGATTAAAGTAACAATTTCTGATACTGTTTCAGGACTAGAGTCTGGTTGGTTTATTGCAATGGCTGTACCAACTGAAGGTTCTATGCCAGGTGTACTTCAATGTGCACACCATGCTGGTAGATGGAAACTTAAAAATGCTGTAGATATTCCAGGCTTCAAACACAAATTAGGTGTTATGGGACTTGGTGCACCATTGTTTGATATGACAATGGATGGCAAAGTTGGTACGATGACACCTAAAGAAGGTATTAATGAAGGTATGCAAGCACGTAGAGATACATGGCAGTTTAAAGAGTACAACAAAGACCTTGACAACATTTGGTGGGATGGTCTTTCAGGTTCTTGGCAAAATGCTGTTGCTGCATCGCATCCAGATCCAATTGCGGGTAACCATGCATGGCACCAAAAAGTGACTATTGAAAAAGCTGCACCAACAGATAAAATTGGTGACATCTATGTCAACTATGACAACAATATGAAAGTATACCAAGCATGGAGAGACAAATTGACTCGTCCATTGGCTAAAGGTGATACGTTGAGACGTCCAGTACATATTAAACGTCCAGCTGTACCACTTTCACTTAAAGCTTATACTGTAGATATTACAAGTTAAGGTTTACTCTCAAGAGCAGGCAGCGATGTCTGCTCTGCTCATATACTATTTCCCAGATAACTCATTCTCTTAAGTTTTATTTATCTTGAAAGTGGTATAGTGCCAACAATAATACTCTATCATAGAATGATAAAAGGTTAACAATGAATACAATGAAACAAGAGATAGAAAACCGTATTGCCATTTATGGTTTAATATCAAGATTGATGTTAAATGAAGTAGATGAAGCATTTCTAAAACAAATAGAAAGTGATGAAGATATACTCTCTTTTTTACCAAACTACCGAGATTGGGACAAGCGAAAAGAAGTAGAAATTTCTGAGCTTATTGAACGTTATTACAATGTAGATTTTGCGAACCTTTTTATTATGCACTTGGTACCGTATGAAACATTTTATACACGTGAAGATCAGATGATAGAGAGTGGGGGTGACAATCCTGTTCTTGAACTCTATAATGCACTTGATTTCCGTGTAAACCTGAGCGGTGCAAGAGTACTTAGTCCCGATCATATTGGTGTTGAATTAGAGTTTATGTATATGCTTTGTGTAGCACTGCAAAAAGCACTTGATGCTGGTGATAAAGAGGGTATCTGCGAAGTACTACAAATCCAACATGGTTTCTTAAAAGACCACTTGTTGGAGTGGGCACCAATGTTCCTTATTAACGCTAAACGTGAGTCCCGTACGCCACTTTACCATGATGGTGCAGAGTTGACCTTAGAGTTTTTACTTAGTGATTTTCAATATGTTACAGAACAACTTGAAGTACACTGTAAAGAAGAAAACTAGTCTATGAAACTACATTTTGATGTAGGCTTGTGTGTACGAGCCAAAAGTAAATTTTCCATTTGTGAGAAGTGTGTGTATGCTGCACCCCAGAGTATTACAATGCAGGAGAATTTGCCTAGCTTTAAAGTGAGTACAGGTGTAGAAGCAGCAGCCTGTGTTGGTGCCTGTCCGACAGAAGCACTTTCACTCTCAGACTTTTCAGCCACAGAGTTCTTTTTTACTTTTCTTGAATCAAAAGTAAGACTCATCAGCCCTAAGTTTAATGTGCCTTGTATCTCTGTGCTGAGTGTGGAACATCTTATTTCTCTGGCATTGGCGAGTGATGAACCTGTGGTTTTGGACTTGGCAAGTTATGATGCAGGAAGTCATGTTTTAGAGCAGATAGAAGCGCGTATAGAAGAAGCAAATTTTGTGCTCTCTTCATTTTCTGACAAACAGTTAGAAACCAATCTAGATGAAGATATCTCAGTTGAAAAGAGTGAGAGTAGTGAAGAAGCCACACGTCGTGATTTTCTTGCGTCAGCTTCTATAAAGGGTGCATTAAAACATAAAAAAGCCTTTGATGATGCAGTCGATGCAGAAGAGTTACAACTTTTTGAGATAGGTGATGATGTTATCTCCAAAATAAAAGACAAACAGCTTCCAAATAAACGTAAAATACTTTTTACAACACTCAAACGTGCAGGTGTACCAGATGTGTTTGAAGTATTGCCAGAAGAAGAAGTGAGTTTTACTTCTCAGAAATTTGTTGATGAGAGCTGTACCAACTGTCAAATATGTTACCGTATATGCCCAACAGGCGCACTCTCGACGGATAAAAAGTTTTCACTTATAAACTTCGATGCTATGCTTTGTGTAAAGTGTCATCTTTGTCATGATGTGTGTGAGCCTGATGCCATTCACTTGCAACCAAGCTATGAGATAAAAGAGTTTTTCGAACCTACACAGCGTACTTTGGCAACATTTGATATAAAACGTTGTAATGAATGTGGTAATCCCTTCACCTATAAGGGTGGGGTACTAGAGTGTCCACGTTGTATGCTTGAAGAGGATGAAGCAATGTTTTTACATCAGAATGCAAAGCGTATGGAAAAAGCGTTAGAAGAAAAAGATGAGGATAAAAAATGATAAGGTCTGAATCGATAGATGAAGCTTTAGTGAGAGGAATTGAAAGTGAGCTTTGCTCATTTTCAAGGAGAACATTATAATGAAGCCTCATGAAATAAAACCTGATACAGGTTTGTGTACAATCATAGGATACAATGCACAAACAGGATATATGCGACGTTATTTCAATAAAGTAATGAAACATAATGGTAAAAACGCCACAGCAATAGCACTAAACATCAGTGATGAACATTTTGAATTTACTATGAACAGTGTAGGACAATCCAAAGTGGATAAAATGATGATTGAACGAGAGTTTTCTCAAAAGGTGATACAGTATTGTGCAGTGCTAGATGATTGTGCCACTAGAGAAGGACGTGTCGATTTCATCGAAGTAGATGATGGGAAAGTGTATGGCTATTGTCTAGATGATGAAGCCAAAGCACTCTTTGAGCGTCCGGAACTTATAGACGATCAAAATCTTTTTGTTGCAAAAATGATGATCATAGCAAAGCGTTGGTTTGATGTAAATATAGAAGTGGATGATATACTACTATTAATAGGAGATGTATAATGAGAGAGATGGACGATTTAAGAAAAGAATTTGAAAATTTTAAAATAAATGAAGAAGAGTGTATCGATGGAAGTTGTGAAACTGATGAGACAAATCTTAGAGATTACCCATCATACACAGAAGCACTTTACTCACAGATTATTGCGCCTTCTGTAAGTGGAATATATATTTCACGTTGGGATATTAAAGATATTGCTTCTGTTGCTGGAGATGATATGGCTATCCATCCACGTAAACGTATGTTTGAACTTCTTATGAAGTATGCCGTACATAAAGAAAACATGGTAGCCGTTCTAGATGAAATGAAAAATCATTTTGAATACAAAATAGCGATTTACGATGAGTTTATCGATAATTATCCTGCCTCAGCCGCAGTATTTGACCCTAAAATTGAAAAAGCAAGAAAGACTATTGCACTCTTTCCTAAAATTTTAGATGAGTATTTTGAATAGAGAATCTTGAAACAATTTTCTCTATTTTAAGTGAATCTTAGAAATTTCTTAGATTCTTTTAGTGATTTGATGTATAATAATCACATAGGAGTCTATGATGCTAGCTAAAATACAGGCTTTATCACTATTTATTTTTTTATTACTTCCTTTTACACTCTACGCAAATGACAACAATACCACACAATCTAACATAGAACAAAATCTCACTTTTACTGAAACGTATTGGAAACTTGTGGATCTAAATGAACATATTCTTTCCCCAGAAAAAATGAGCCGTGATGCACATATCGTATTTTCAGATATTAAAGAGGGAAAAGGTACCTTTAAAGGTGCTTCTGGTTGTAACGATATGCTTGGTAAATTTGAAGGTAATGATAACAATATCAGTATCGATACAAAACATATAGCAATGACGAGAATGGCATGTCCATACATGGAAATAGAAACACAATTTATTGCAGTATTGGGTAAGGCAGATGCCTGGAAAATAAACGCAGATTATTTATCATTGTTGGATGATAAAGGTGTACCAATCGCACTTTTTAAAGCTATAAAAAATCAAAATAAATAGAACTTCATTAATCTTATTTGGAGTATAATAGTTACATATAAATACTAAGGTTTACTATGTCAGAAATTACTAAAGAAAAAACACTTGAATATCATAAAAATGGAAAAATAGGGATAGATTTAACTAAATCTTGTGAGTCACAGCATGAACTCTCTATGGCGTATACACCAGGGGTATCTATCCCCTGTCTTGAGATAGAAAAAGATGAAAACCTCGCATTTGAATATACAAACAAAGCTAATTTGGTTGCTGTAGTTTCAGATGGTACAGCAGTGCTTGGACTAGGTGATATTGGTCCTTTGGCTTCTAAGCCTGTAATGGAGGGTAAGTCAGTTCTGTTTAAAAAATTTGCCAATGTAGATGCTTTCGATATAGAACTGGATGTACATACGGTAGAAGAGATAGTGGCAACATGTAAAGCAATCGCACCTACATTTGGTGGTATTAATCTTGAAGATATTTCTGCACCAAGATGTTTTGAGATAGAGCGTATCTTAAAAGAAGAACTTGATATTCCCGTGTTTCATGATGACCAGCATGGTACGGCCATCATCACCACAGCAGGACTTATGAATGTGCTTGAGCTGACAGGAAAAAAAGTAGAAAACATTAAAATAGTAGTGAACGGTGCAGGAGCCGCGGGTATCTCATGTGCAAAAATGTACAGGAAATTAGGCGTAGGGCATATTGTGATGTGTGACTCCAAGGGCGTTATCTCTACATCACGAACAGACCTGAATAAGTACAAGGCTGAGTTTGCCGTTGAAACAGAAGAGAAAACACTTTCAGATGCCATTAAAGGTGCAGATATGTTTTTGGGACTTTCTGTTGCCGGTGCCTTGAGTAAGGAGATGGTAGCTTCTATGGCTCCAGAGCCAGTTATCTTCGCACTTGCCAACCCAACACCTGAGATACTCCCCGAAGAGATAAAAGAGGTGCGTGATGATGCTATCATTGCCACTGGTCGTTCGGACTATCCTAACCAGACAAACAATGTACTTGGATTCCCTTTTATTTTTAGAGGTGCATTGGATGTACGTGCAAAGAAGATAACTGAAGATATGAAAATGGCAGCGGCTAAAGCATTGGCTGCGCTTGCTAAAGAGCCTGTACCTTATTATGTGAAGGCTGCGTACCATAATGACCATATAGAGTATGGAAAAGAGCATATCATTCCTCTGCCATTTAACAAGGAAGCGCTCATTTGGGTAGCCTCAGCTGTAGCTAAAACTGCTTTTGAAGAGGGGGTTTCAAGGGTAGAGAGTTATGATGATGAAGTCTATAAAGAGCATCTAAGATGTATTATTTATGGTTGTCCTGAAGATGCTGAATAGATGAAATTTAAGACCTACCTAGATCTTTATCAACTATTAGAAGTAGACAACAGTACAAAAGCACAGAGGCGTGCTTTTGGTTTGTCACATGTATTATTAAAAAACAAACCCTTAGAGCAGTTAATGGCTTGGGTAGAAGAAAATAGACAGAAGTTAAAAAGACCCCTGTTGTCTGATGTTGTTTCATCCTATTTGTATAGTATCTCTTTAGTTCTCATCATTGTTGGATTTGTGGTAGGATTTTTCTCTGGGGTGACCTTGCTTAATTATAATGGTCATGCTCCTGTGAATGTCATCTATTTTATGGCAATGGTCATTGCATTGCCTCTTCTAACGATGACACTCACACTTTTTTCTATGATAAAAGCACATCAGGCAAGGTCTGTACTTATACACCTTTCCCCTTCATACTGGATGGAAAAAATCGTAGCACTTTTACCACGGAAGATACAAGACAACTTGGAGAACTTGAAACTCAATCCTCTCTTGGCAAACTGGATTGTCATCAAGCGTTCCCAATCTATAGCACTCTTCTTTTCACTTGGATTGTTGGTGGCACTGTTGCTGATGGTTGCTACAAAAGATATTGCGTTTGCATGGAGCACAACTTTACATATCACTCCTGAAGCCTTTCATTCTTTTTTAAATACCTTGGCTTTTCCATGGAGGTCTTGGTTTCCCTCTGCTGTACCTTCTTTGGAGTTGATAGAACAAAGCCAGTATTTTAGACTGGGAGATGGTCTTAGTGAAGAGATGATAGGTAATGCTTCCAAACTGGGAGAGTGGTGGAAATTTTTAGCCTTTGCTACACTCTTTTATGCCATTATTTTACGTTTTTTCATGCTTCTTCTCGCAACACTTGGCTGGCATATGGCTGTGAAAAAATCTCTTTTTAGTTTAGAAGGTGCGACTACGCTTCTAAGAGATATGAACGAACCTATTATTTCCACACATGCACAAGAGGAAGAGGTAACACATACTACATCTAAAGAAGGTGTACTGCAAACGATTAATACACTGGATGCCTCTTATGATGTGGCACAGGGTTGGGCGATGTCAGAAGAACAACTCCATGTTTTAAATGATACCATGAGTGTCATCACCCCTTTGGTATATGATGTTGGAGGTACCAATACCTTGGAAGAAGATGCTGAAATCATCCATAAGAGTCATGGAGAAGTGTTACTGTATGTGAAGGCATGGGAGCCTCCTACTATGGACTTTATGGATTATCTGGAAGCTTTGGTAAAGCAGGTAGATAGGGTTATCGTTGTGCCTGTTGGTACTGAAGAGCAAGGTTACAAGGCCGATGAAAAAATGCTACAAATATGGATAAAGAAACTGGCTCAGACAGGAAGTAATAAAGTATGGTTAAAGCGTTCCAGTGGTAAAAAAACAGGTAAGGAGACAGCCCATGCCGAGTCGTAGACCAACGCATCCTAGATTTGCCGTAGTAGGGCATCCAAACAAAGGAAAAAGCTCTATCGTTTCGGCACTTGCTTTGGATGACACAGTGAAGATATCGGATGTGCCAGGAACTACGATAAAGCAACGCTCTTTCCCTCTAAGTGTAGATGGTAAGATACTCTATGAACTCTTAGATACCCCGGGCTTTCAACGTGCCAGACAAGTGTTGGCATGGCTTGAAAAACATGATGTCTCTGCGGACAAGCGTCATGAAGTAGTACAGGCATTCATCAATACCCATAAAGACAATGCTAAATTTAATGATGAGATAGAGCTACTGACTCCCATTATGGAAGGTGCTGGTATTATCTATGTGGTAGATGGCTCGAAACCTTATGGTGAAGAGTATGAAGCTGAGATGGAGATACTTCGTTGGACAGGACAGCCCTCTATGGCACTCATAAACCATATAGATGAGAGTGACTATTCACAGGAGTGGAAGAGAGCTTTAGGACAGTACTTTAAGATGGTACGTACGTTTAACCCTATGCGAACGGATGTCTCTCAGCACATTAGCATACTTGAGAGTATGGCACAGCTTAAAGAGGAGTGGATCTCTCCTGTCAAGCAGTCTATTAAGCTTTTTGAAGCCTATCATGCACAGATGCTTAGTCAAAGTGCAGAGGCCATTGCAAAACTTTTAAGTGAAGCACTTAGTGATGTAGAGACTTTGACATTGGGGGATGCTGAAGCATCAGAAGTAGATAAAGAAGTACTCAAAGAAAAATATAAAGAAAAGCTGCGGTTTTTGGAAAACAAGACCCAAAAACAGATAGAAAAAATATGGAACCATGCACATTTAGAAAAAGAGCAGGCACTCCTTACCTTCGATGGGATTGACCTTTTTTCTGAAGAAGCTGCCTCTGTCTTTGGTTTGACACGTAAAGAGTTGCTCATTACAGGTGCAACAAGCGGTGCAGTTGCTGGTGCGGGGGTCGATTTGCTTTTGTTAGGGCATACGCTGTTTATAGGTGGAGCCATTGGCGCAGTAGTGGGAGGAGTAGGCGCATACTTAGGCTTTAACGAACTCTCCGAAGTCAAAGTCTTAGGACAAAAGCTGGGTAAACGCTACTTACAGATAGGTCCTATGGAGAACAGAAATTTCCCCTACATCCTACTAGGACGCGCCATTTTTCACGCTTACCACATAGCAACACGCTCTCATGCCTTACGTGATGTAGAAGAACTCTCTATGGACAGCACATTTAAAGATAAATGGCTAAACGAAGATTTACGCAAATCTTTAGAAAAGTATCATAAGATGTTTCGGTCTGGTGATGAGGTGAGTGTAGAAGATTTAGAGGCGTATAAAAATTTGATTGAGGGTGTTTTGGAGAAGTTAATCGTTTAAATAACTTCTCTAAGAGCCACTTGCAAATTCAAACCCAACAATCAACTAATTCTTAATTATGCCAAACTAAGAGATTAAAAAAATCTCTCAAAGGTACGATTATCGATAATTTATCTCAATTTCTAATAAATCTTCATTTTTTCTCCGTGTTTTATTGTTTAGCGTCTAAACCTACTTTCTTTTCTTACATTTTTGATACCTATTGTCAGGTAACAAGCTTTAGACTCTGATGAATGCAGATAG
>VCAW01000175.1 GCA_013607775.1 Campylobacterota bacterium
TCTCATAAAAAGCCTTATAGTTTTTTTGATAAAGTTTTAATGTTTGTTGTAAAGTATTATAACATTTATCGAGGTCTAAAGGTTTTTTTGAAATTTGATTTAGCTTAAATTGTGGGTTGTTTTTGGTAATCTGCAAGTGGCTCTGGTGTAAAGATTTTACTATCATGTTTATTAAGCTATCACTTTTTTACTCATGAAACTAGGCAACCATAACGTGGTGAAACTGGACATGATACTATATCAATAATTTAGAAGAAAGAATAAACATAGATGCAAAAACTAACCCTTACACAACTTGAACGACACCTTTTTGCTGCGGCTGATATCTTGCGTGACAAGATGGAGGCGAGTGAATTTAAAGAGTATATTTTTGGGATGTTATTTTTAAAACGCCTCTCAGATCAGTATGATGTGGAGTATGAAAAAGTACGGCAGGGGTTTGAAAAAGATGGGCATGATGCAGAGACTATTGGGATACTCATGGCTTCACATGCCTTTGCTTTCAACGTACCCGATGAGGCGAAGTGGGATGCCTTGCGTCACCTGAAGAAAAACATCGGAGAAAAGCTCAATATCGCTATGGCTGCCATCGAAGAAGCCAACCTATCTTCTTTGGAGGGTGTGCTGAAGCATATTGACTTTAACAAAAAAGTGGGCAATCCCAAGATCTCCGATGCAAAACTGCAACAACTCATTCAGCATTTTGACAAACTCCGTCTCAGAGATGAAGATTTTGAGTTTCCAGATCTTCTGGGTGCTGCGTATGAGTATCTCATCAAATATTTTGCAGACAGTGCAGGGAAAAAGGCGGGGGAGTTTTATACGCCTACTGGTGTGGTAACACTCTTAACCAAGATAATGGATCCTAAACCTGGGATGAGTATCTATGACCCTACAGTGGGTAGTGGCGGTATGCTTATTCAGGCAAAAGAGCACATTAAGGAGATCTGCGACTCTACAGACTTCTCACTTAATGGGCAAGATGCCATAGCAAGTACCTGGGCGATGTGTAAGATGAATATGATCTTGCATGGTGTGGCAGATGCAGACATTAAAAACGAAGATACACTGGAGAAGCCGCTACATACCAAAAACGGACAGCTTCAACAGTTTGACAGGGTGATAGCCAATCCTCCATTTTATCAGAACTATAAAAAGTCTGAGATCACCTTCAAAGAACGCTTTAGCCACTTTATGCCTGAGTCTGGAAAGAAGGCTGACTATATGTTTGTACAGCATATGATTGCTTCACTCAAAAGTGACGGTAAGATGGGTGTGGTGATGCCTCATGGTGTGCTTTTTCGTGGGAGTGTAGAAGGGGAATTTAGAAAACATCTCATCAAAGAGAGAAAGATACTTGAGGCGGTTATTGGTTTACCTGCTGGGCTGTTTTATGGTACGGGTATTCCTGCCTCTTTACTCATAATCAATAAAGCGAAAAAAGATGACAAGGTATTTTTTATCAATGCAGACAGAGAGTATCAAGAGAGTAAAAACCAAAACCATCTTCGTGCGGAAGATATAGAGAAGATCAACTTTGTCTATCATAACATGTTAGAGATACCTGCATACTCTCGTTTGGTAGCACTAAAAGAGATAGAAGCAGAGGACTTTAACCTGAACATTCGCCGTTATGTTGACAATACCCCTCCACCTGAGCCACATGATGTCAAAGCACATATTCATGGGGTGTGCCAAAGGTTGAATGGAATGGTGACCTGATGGACAGTTATGCCTTGAGTCCAGAGATTGTATTTCAAGAAAGAGATGATAATTATTATGCATTTAAGGATGAAATAGCGGAGAAATCTCAGATTCGTGAAGTGCTGGAAGGCTCCTCAAACTTTCAAAAGACAGATGCAATGGTAGAGGAGGTCGTCGCTCAATGGTATAAAGCGTATCAGAGCCTCATAGATGATGGGAGTAAAGATATAGCAATGCTTTACAAAGAGGGCTATGCACTGATGGAGAAGGCTTTTGAGGCTCAAGTACCCAGTACTTGACCGTTTCAAGATACGGGGAATCTTTGCTTCATGGTGGGTGAAGAACAAATTTACCCTCAAGTCTATCAAGAGCAGTGGATACCACTACAATCTTCTTAGCGATGCGTATCTTACGGGTAGTTCATTTTTTTGCAGAACAACTTGATGAAGAGCAGAAAACGTTGCTTCAAAAGCTCACAGAGCTACTTAAAAAACTAAAAACTGCCAAAGAAGAGAGCGATAAAGCAGTGTTTCGTGACAAAATTGCTGACATCAAAGAAGCACTTTTTGAAAGCGTCGATGATGTCAAGGCATTAGTAATAGATATGCTGAAAAGTGACGCTCTTGGCTTTGGAGAGCGCTACCTAAGCGAAAAGAAACAAGCCATCATCGTAGATATAGAGAAACTCTGGGATAAATACCATGTAAGTCTCAGTGAGATAGAAGAAGAACGAGATAAAGCAACTGAAGCCATCAAAAGCTTTTTGACGGAGCTTGGGTATCAATGAGTGAAGTGATGAATGTGCCTGAGGGGTGGGAAGTTAAGCCTTTGTCGTATTGTGTGGATATTGCAAATAGTAATGTAGATAAAAAATATCATGATGATGAAACTGAGGTCAAATTATGTAATTATACGGATGTGTATTCAAATAATTACATAGATAAAACAATTGATTTTATGGTGGCAACCGCTACAAAACTAGAAATTAAAAAGTTTGAATTAAGAGAAAATGATGTCATCATTACTAAAGATTCTGAATCACCAGATGACATTGGTATTCCTGCACATATAAGAGAAGATTTACCAAATGTTTTGTGTGGATATCATTTAACTTTATTGCGTCCAAAATTAAATTGTGACGGAAAATTTCTATCTAGTGCCTTAGAATCAAACCGTTATAAAAAATATTTTGGAGCATTGGCTAGTGGTTCAACTAGATTTGCATTATCGTTAGGTGTTATTTCTAATACTCCTATGTTACTACCTCCAAAGAACGAACAACAAAAAATTGCTAAAATCCTCTCCATCCTCGACCAAACCATTGAAGCCACACAAAAACTTATAGCCAAAGAGAAAAACATCAAAAAAGGACTGATGCACGACCTACTCACCAACGGCATCGATGAAGATGGAAAGATACGCTCTCCACAAACACATAACTATAAAGAGAGTGAGCTTGGGTTGATTCCTGAGGGGTGGGAGGTAGAAAAATTAGATAATTTAATCTCTAAAGTAATGGATTATAGGGGGAGGACACCATTAAAACTAGGTATGGAATGGGGTGATGGATTGATTCCATCATTGTCGGCGAATAATGTACAAATGGGTACTATTAATTTTAAAAAAGAAACACACTTAGGATCTGAAAAACTATTTGAAAAATGGATGACAAAAGGAAGAACAAAAGAGGGTGATATCTTATTTACAATGGAGGCACCACTAGGTGCAAAAAACGCACCAAACCGGCCACCCATCGCGTTTGCATCCGGCCAGCAAAAACGCTCGACATCCGGCCACCCCTGTCGGTGATGATTCGGCCACTTTTGCTTAGAGAGCGCGATTTTATATTCGTTTAAGCTCTTTGTCTTCT
>VCAW01000176.1 GCA_013607775.1 Campylobacterota bacterium
ACCTTGTTTAGACAAAAAAGCTGCCAGTTTATCTGCAGCTTCTTTGATGTCACCATAACTAATCTTATCATCATTTAAGAGTAGTGCAGGCTTTTTTTTACGCTTTTTTGCTTGAAATTCTATGATCTCATAAAAATTATTAAACTTATAGTTCATCTTAGAACTCGTATGCAACGCCTACTGTAGTTAAGTAAGCACCGCCACCACCGAAGCTACCACCATTGTTAAGCACAGGGTTGTCCTGTCCTCCAGCTTTAAGTGCGATAGGCTCCTTACTGTCATACAAGAATGCTGCTCCCCATGAGAGATTTTCTGATTGTTGATATCTGAAACCCATTGAGAAGATTTTAGCATCAGAATCTGGCAATTCAAACCCTATTGTTTTTGTCTGCGTAGGTGTTTCATCGATAGCAAAACCCATCATCACTGTAAACTTGTTGTCAAGTACAGCGGTTGCACCTAGTCTAAATGTATTTGTATCTTGCCAATCTCTTGCAATAGGATCATCAAATGCAGGTGGTACAAACGCACTTCCTGGACTTGTATAGTCAAAGTCTAGATTTTTATACTCAGACCAAAATGTTCTTTCGTAGTTAAACTCTAGTGTAAACTTGTTACCCCATGTTTTTGACACAGCAAGGTTCAATGCTGCAGGAAGTGGTACAGTCACACTTGCATCACCATCATAGAGTGTACCAAACGGTGCCGCAGATATTTTTGCTGTTCCCTCTTCTTTTAAGTCTATATTTGAACGGTATGTCAAAGCCATATTTACATCTGAAGTAGGTTTATATGCCAAAGCCAAGTTATATCCAAACTCTACAGTGTCACCATTCATATCTCTAGCCGCACTTGGTACACGTGGGTCAATCGCAGCAGCATCTGCTGAATTACTTTTTACTACACCTTCACTGTAAATCACTCTAATACCACCACCGATACTAAAGTTATCTACCACTTTATAAGAGACAGATGGGTTTAGTTCAATGATTTTAAGTGTAAACTCTTCTGCACTTGCTTTTTGAAATGGTGTTTCCCAACGTTTTGTCAGTCCACCTGGTACAGTCAAAGAAACACCCCATCTAAAGTCACCCATTGCATTTGCCACATAGTGAAAGTTAGGAATCAAAAGATTCTCTTCTTTAGACTGTCCCGATACCGGAGCGCCTAATGTATAGGTGTTGCGTGGAAGATTTGCCAACGTAATTCCACCTTCTACATACTGTTTATCTGCCATAAATGCCATATTTGCAGGGTTGTAATATGCTGTATCTGCCCCAGTTGTATGTGCTACATACGCAGCTCCTAGTGCCATAGAGTTTATCGATTGCTCTGGAATTTTATATCCCCCTGCCATGACTACTGAACTCGCTATTGCACTAAGTGCCAAACCTTTTACCAATCTTCCCATCTCTTCCTCCTATGAAGTTTTTATTTACGGGCAATGCCCGTATCATACAGTTCATTATTGAACTTATCTGAGTACTTCACGAAGTACTCAAAAAAGTACAAGACCTTTTAGTTCTCTACCAAAGCATACAATTCCTGAATCTCCTGTGCCCAAATTGTTTCATCAATCGTCTCCAAGATAAGTGGTATATCATCCATACGTGCATCATTCATGATAAATCTAAATGCATCCCAACCTATCTCTCCTTGCCCTAAAGAGTGGTGTCTGTCCACACGAGAACCAAGCTTTGGTTTGGAGTCATTAATATGCATACCCATCAAGTACTCACGTCCAACAATGGTATCGAAACTGTTCCATGTTTCATCGTATGTCTCTCTTGTACGTATGTCATACCCTGCAGTAAACATATGACAGGTATCGATGCAGACACCTACACGACTTTTATTTTCTATTTTGTCAATAATATGTGCCAAGTGTTCAAACTTATATCCAAGGTTTGAGCCTTGTCCCGCTGTATTTTCTATAACCAGTTTCACATTTGAATCTTGTGTAGCTTCTATAGCTCTATTAAGTGAGTCTGCAATAACATCTAAACAGCCTAACTCTGCATGCATCAATTTATCCATATACTCAGGATCTTTTTTAGGTATTTTTACCAAATGTGAACCTGGGTGAAAATTCAGTCTATCCAGTCCCAATATACGGCAACGTTCAAGCTCATCAATAAACGCATCTCTAGATTTTTCAAGTTTTTCTACTTCAGGATGTCCAAGATTAATAAGATAAGAGTCGTGTGGCAGAATATGTTTGGGTAAGATACCTGATGCATCAAGATTTTTATGAAAAGCATCAATTGTTTTTGTCTCTAAAGGTTTAGCAACCCATTGTCTTTGGTTTTTGGTAAAGAGTGCAAATGCTTTTGCTCCTATAGCCATAGCATTAAGTGGTGCATTGTCCACACCACCACTTGCACTTACATGTGCCCCTACAAATTTTGACATTACTTTAGCCTCTTTACTTTGATTAATATATCATTGATTGTATCACGGAATACGATTTGCTTATTTAAAACTGTATAGTTTATATTATATTTATCTGCTTTGACTATGTTTTGTGTAAAGCCGTTACGTGTTTTTACACGATGTAGCCCAGAAAAAATCTCTTCACCTCTAAAGATATGACGCAATATATCTACCGGATAATACTCACTTAATACGCTTTTATTGAAACTTTTTTTATCTAAACACTCAAGCAATGGCATACAAATCTTCTCTTTTCCTATCTCTAGTGCCATCACAGCTTGTCCATTGCTATAAATCTCAACTTTCATCTCATCTGCATTTGCATACATAAATCCTAAGTCAGCATGTCTAAATGTAGGCGTTTTAAAGACGATAAATAGGCTCTCCTGCTTTGTATACTCTTTTGTTGCGCATCCACTTATACCCCATATAACAAGTATCATAAGTAAGATATTTTTCAATAACATTATCCCATTCCTGTTTTTTTTCATTAATTATACACTCTTTAAGAGTTATTTAAGCACCCTATATATATAATTCCGTCCACAAGTTATGAATGGCCCCATCGTCTAACGGTTAGGATCCATGGTTTTCATCCATGTTATAGGAGTTCGAGTCTCCTTGGGGTCACCATTTAAATCTTGTGAAACTTTTTATTTTTTGTTGGCCCCATCGTCTAACGGTTAGGATCCATGGTTTTCATCCATGTTATAGGAGTTCGAGTCTCCTTGGGGTCACCAAATTTTACTCACCTCATCTTTTTTCATTTAGAATTTGACATTTTTTTATTATAATAAAGTTATCTGAATACAAAAAGGTTTTTCTATGTTACGTATACTTTTAACATTTACATTTTTCTCTGCCATACTATTGGCATCATCAAATTATACTGTAAGGTTGGCAGTCTTTAAAAATGCCCATAAACTCCAAAAAGCAATTGACAAGTATCCACCAGCGCTTAAAGAAACAGTAAAAACGTATAGCAAAAATGGTCACACCTATGCGTACACACTTCCTACTTCGGATAGAGCAACTCTTAAAAAGCTACTTCCTGCTTACCAAAAAGTATTTAAAGATGCCTACATCCAACCTACAAAACTCAAATAACTATCTTCCTATGGCATGATCTAACGTTGCCATAGCGATAATCAGTACCAATATATCTTAATGTATAGGTGCATTCTTAATCGTCACACTGTTTTTTGTCTTGACTGTACTTTTTCGCTCATCAAATTTTTTTAACTCTGCTTCATAAGATACTTTAAGCGACTGACTCATTTTTGCCTGTTCTTTACTCTGAAGTTGTTCTATTTCTTCACGAAGTAGACGTATCTCTTCATCTTTTTTCACCAATTCATCTACATATCGCTGACAATTCTCTGTATAGTTGGTATTATAATAGTTGTCCTGATAGACAATCCCCCGTATTGATAATAGGACGTACAGGATGAATCGGTCTGATGGGTTTTTCTATAGGCAAAGAGATATCAGGCTTTTCTTTCTTCGCAGCTTTCATCTCTACTTTAGCAAACAGAGCCACATGCATGACCATCAAAAGGAGTAATAAATATTTCATAGTTTCTTCTTTTAGATAAATTTATCTTTTAAGTATACAATAAACATAAATATTTAAATGCCTACCTACAATATGCTCCTATTCTATTTACTAGGAGGTAAATATTCCATCACTTGATTTAAAAAACCTCTGCAATATTTTCAAGTTTAACAATAAAGTTCTTTGTACTTGTAAAGTGTTTACTAACTGTATCAATTGTTTCTATTTCAAAAAACTTAACTTCATCTCCAATTGATTTATCCAGAATAGAATAAAATTCACCTTGCTCTTTTTCTTTATTGAGTTCAGATAATGATTTATTAGCCATATTAGACTTATTTCTAATATAAAATGCATTAATTTTAATATCATCTGTTGTACCAGAGGCATCAAGTTTTTTAAGTAAAAAAGAAGTTTGTGATTGTGCTTTTCCTTTCTGAATTATATATCAATTGAAAAATTATAATTTTTATTATTATCAATCATGTATGTGGAGGTTATAATTTTTTTCTTTTGTAGCATCTCTTCAATTTCAGGTTCTCTCTGCTTTTTGGTCACTAATTCTACGTAATGGTCAGTTTTATCAGTAAGTTGCAAACTAATATCTTTTTCTTCTTGTTTATACGACTCAACTATATGTGATACTGTCTCTTTGTCTATAATTTGATTATCTGAATAGGTATGTATTTTAGTGACAGCATTTTTCCATTCTTGTCCCATATGAATGTAATTATTTATATTTTTATGTGTGTCAAAATATCTTCTCAATTCTTTCAACAGAAATATATGATCGGTATCTTCAATAGTATCTGTTCTAATTAATCGACTTGCTGTAACTTTAAGATATGTCCACGACCAATGATAAGGATTAAATTTATTTTTTTTACTTTTAATAGGAGACTGCATAGGAGTTGTAGTTAAATAATTTGATACAGTAATAATATCATTAATCCCTATTTCCCTTGCAAATTCAACATATCTTTCAATTTGTTCCAATTCAAGAATATTATCTCTTACTTTAGCTTCTATGAATCCTGCCCATTCAATTACAAGATTATGCTTACCACTGGTTATTACCAATAATCCATCAGGTCTGTTTTCATTATTTCCACCACTAACCTCAGTGTAAGTATGTAATTCAATATTTTTATTATTTATTTTTTTAATACCTATTCTACTAAGAAGTTCTTCTCTATACTCCTTAACAGCCCCTAAAGATGCAAGAAATATAGATACAGTAGATGTTTCACCATCACTATTGCCTAGAGGGAATAAGCGTGCTCGCCGGCTTTCTAGTTCCTCGGGGTTATCCATTTTAAAAACCTGATATAAATCTTTAAAGGGACTTTTTCCCATAGTTATTTTTTTAACATTCAACATCCTTTTGAAATATTGTATTGCTATCAAGCTTAATTATTGTAATAATTTTATATGAATAACATTTTAGATATTGTGAATTTGATTAAAAGTTGGTGGAGAATAACTCCACCTAACTATTACCAAAAGTAACGCTATAGCTATACTTATAAAGTACAAAAAATAAAAGTACTACTTAAAATACTACTCGTGGTTTAAAAACGCTATTTAAAAAGCTGTGAGTGTGTGCCTATTTTTAAAAGCTCCAGTGTATTATCTTCTACTCTATACACTACAAGTAAATCTCCACTTATGTGAAATTCATTGGTGTCTTTATAGTTTCCAGTAAGTGCATGGTCTTTGGCTTCGCTTGGTAACTCATCTTCATTGAGTAGTAGAGAGATGTATAAAAAGAGTTTTGCTGTGTTAGTAGGGTTGAGCTTTGCTTTTTGTACACCTTTGGTAAAGTTCTTGTGTATCGCAATATCAAACACCGATACTCTCTTTAAGTTCATCAAGTGAAACTTTAGTCATATTTTTACCCTCTCGTGCATCTTTTATCACTTGGGCTGTATCTGCATTGGGTATCTTTATCTCAAAGGGTATCCCTCTCTCCATAACAGACTGAGACAAAAAGATGTTAAAAGCATCACTGAGTCCCATACCATACTGTTTAAATATCTCTTGGGCTTGTTTCTTCATAGCTGTATCAAGATATACATTGGTTCTTGTTTTTTCATTGGCTGTTGCAGTCATGATAATCCTTTCATCATTTTATTGTATCATTATAACACACATTGTGTGTTTTGTAAAGTAGTGATAGGAATATATTGTGGTTATTTTAGGTACAAAATGATAGAAAAATGAA
>VCAW01000177.1 GCA_013607775.1 Campylobacterota bacterium
ATCAAAGGATGGATAAACCGTTGTCAATATATCGCATTGATAAAACCCATTGATATTGAAATAGGTGCATTAGAGATGAGGATATTTTATACATATCTTCAAAGAAATAATATGAGGAATATAGATGAAATCAAAAATACAAAAAGAGATGAGAAAGATACGCGTACAATTGAAGGTACATAATATTAGTGAAGAAGAGAAATTGAAGCTAAGAGAAGAGCTTGAAAAACTAAGGGTGCAATATAAAGAAGAACAAAAAGATATGTCAAAATAGTTTGACATATTTCATGTAAACTTTCAGTATGAAAACAAAATTACAAAAAGAGATGAGAAAAATACGTATACAGTTAAAAGTACACGATATTACGGACGAACAGAAAAAATCCTTACGCTTAGAACTTGTAATTCTACGACAAAAAGAGCAAGAAGAAAAACGAAAGGCACAAGCCTCCTGTGCCTAATGACATTTATACGCAATTTAGTGTAAAATAAACAAAATTTTACAAGGCGTTTACGTGTTTCTTTACCAACCTACATCGGGTTACTGCTATAACAGTGACTCTATTTTCCTTTATGATTTCATATCTACATTTAAACCTAAAGGAACACTTCTTGATGTAGGCTGTGGGGTTGGCATTATCTCACTATTATTAAGTCGTGACTTTCCTATAAAAACATCTATTATCGATAAACAAAAAAAGATGTTGGATTATGCAGAGCATAATTATGCACTGAATGGTTTTGATGTACAAAGTTATCTGGGTGACTTTACGGAGCTTCAAACCCAAGATCGTTTTGATTACATTATCTCAAATCCGCCGTTTTATGATGAACGCGTACAACAAAGTGAAGATACACATTTAAACATCGCAAGGTATGCACACCATCTTCCGATAGAGAGTTTTATACGTCGGGTGAAGACTTTTTTGAAGCCCAAAGGCTGGTTTATTTTCTGTTATGATGCGAAGCAAATAGATTTGCTTTTACATCATCTGAAACTAAATGGGATTAACCCGGAAAAAGTGCAGTTTGTACACTCTAAAATAGACAGAGAATCAAAACTTGTCATGATAGCTGCACGTAATAACTCGAAGTCCATGACACAAGTATTGCCACCTTTTGTAGTTTTTGATGAAAAGAGTGTCTATATGCCTAAAGCACAAAAAGCTTTTGATAGAGCACATACGAACAGTATCAAAGGAGATTTTTAACCATGGAGTTTATGACACACGAACAATACACGTTCAAGTTTGACCCCTCTGCCTGTGAAGCCTGTGGTGGGCATTGTTGTACGGGTGAGAGCGGATATATATGGGCAAAGTATGAAGAGATACAAAATATGGCAACCTTTGTTAACCTTTCAGTAGAAGAATTTGCTACAATGTATTTAAGAAAAGTAAAGCATCGCTATTCTCTCATAGAAAAACAGCTTGCACCTGATAATTTTGCCTGTATCTTTTTCGATGAGACACAAAAACGCTGTTCTATATACCCTGTACGACCTTTACAGTGTCGTACATTTCCTTTTTGGGAACAGTTTAAAAATGATGAAGAAGAGGTACGAAAAGAGTGTCCTGGAATCGTATAGTATTAAGTGTACTTGTTACATTTAGCATAAGTACATCACTAGTTTATGCTAGTAAATTAATGGGTGCAAACGAAGATGCACTTATTGTAAGAGGTATCTTATATGATGAATATAAATCTTACGATAACGCCTACCATGTCTATAAACAACTTTTTGATGAAACAGGTGCAGAGGTTTACCTTTACAAAGAAGCGACTTCTGCGCTTATGGCAAGAAAGTACATTACCGAGAGTATAGACCGTTTAAAGATATGGGACACACAACATCCCAATAAAATAGCAGTACGCCGTTTACTCATTCCCCTTTATTTGACAGCGCAACAAGTAGACAATGCTAAAAAAGAGGCAGAGTTTTTACTCGAACAGTCCAGTTCTCCTATGGATTTGGACTTAGCATCCAATTCCTTTTTGTATGCGGGTGAGTATAAACGGGCACTGAGTCTTTTAAAGAAAATTTACGCGACAGTACCACGAGAGAGTGTACTACTTCGTATGGTTGAGTTGATGGATGAGTTTACAGGAGAGCGAAAAAAAGCAATCCAACTGCTAGAAACACACCGTCGTATGAATATTGTCAGTAATGATGTTTATGGTGCATTGCTTTTAATGTACCAAAAAGAGAAAGATATCGATGGCATTTTAGACACCTATAAAGCGATGTATGAAAATGACAAAAATGATGTCTATCTTTCTAAAATTATAGATGCCTATGTGTATAAGCGAGATATGGATGGTGCCATAAATTTTTTAGAAAAAAATCATGTTAAAGACGAATTACTCTACCAACTCTACCGGACTAAAAAAGAGTTTAGTAAAGCGATTGGTCTTATAGATAAACTGTATGAAAAAGATAAAGATTCTAAGTGGATAGCAGAAAAAGGTGTGCTTATCTTTGAAATAGCCAAAGATAAAAATGACAAGAAAATGATTAAAAATGTACTTGATCAGTTTGAAAAGGCGATGGCTTTAGGTAATGATGACAGTATCTATCTGAACTACTATGGGTATACACTGATTGATAAAGAGGTGGATATACAAAAGGGTATGAAAATCATCCAAGATGCATTGGTACAACAACCCAATAATACTTACTATTTGGACTCTTTGGCATGGGGGCATTATAAAAAGGGTGAATGTGCACAGGCCTATGAACTTATGCAGCGTGTTGTGGATGAAGAGGGACTTGAAGAGAAAGAGATTGTGGACCATTGGAATAAGATAAAGCAGTGCAAATAGGGCTTTCCTAAACCAATATAAGTAAAAATAAGTATAATACAAAAAAATTAGCCTAAGGCAGAAATAATGGCTCAGATATTAGATGAAATCATCAAAAAGACCAAAGCAGATTTAGAGAAACGTAAAGTTGAATATCCTATGGATTGGTTGGGACGTTCTTTGTCTTTTAACCCTTTTGTACCCAAAGATGTAAAGTCAGCTTTGCGTTCTACAGAAGAAAACCCATATCGTATCATTGCAGAAGTGAAAAAAGCGAGTCCATCTAAGGGTGTGATACGTGAAGATTTTGACCCAATGGAGATAGCGCAGGCGTATGAAAAGGGTGGGGCTGATTCACTCTCTATTCTTACAGAGCCTCACTTTTTTCAAGGTGATAAAGAGTATCTTGGGATGGTACGACGTTATGTGAGTCTTCCTTTGCTTAGAAAAGATTTCATTGTAGATAAATATCAGGTGCTTGAAGCACTTGCTTTTGGTGCAGACTACATCTTACTCATCGCTATGGCACTTAGTCGTAAAGAGCTTAAAGAGTTACATGACTATGCGCTACACCTTGGGCTTGACGTACTTGTTGAAGTCCATAACAAAACAGACCTTGTGAAAGCTATTTTTGCAGGTGCAGATATTATCGGTATTAACCACCGTAACCTTGAGACATTTGAGATGGATATGAGCTTAAGTGAAAGACTCGTTCCCCTTATTCCTAATGGTAAAATCATCGTGGCTGAATCAGGTATCAATGACCATGAAACAGTGGTGGAACTAAACAAAGTGGGTGCAGATGCATTCTTAGTTGGTGAACACTTCATGCGTCAAGATGACATCACTGCGGCAATTAAAGCTGTGAAGTATGGAAGCGAAGCGTAAGAAACCTCTTATAGTTGCCCATAGAGGGACACATCTCAAGGGTATTGTAGAAAATACTTTAGAAGCTTTTAAAGCAGCATTTACATACAATGTAGATGCTATAGAAGGTGATTTTCACCTTACCAAAGATAATGTTATCGTTTGTCATCATGATTACAATATCGGACACCTAGAGATTAGAGACAATACGCTGGATACTTTACAAACACTACAACCAAACCTTCCTACTTTAACAGAAGTACTAGCGCTTGTACCTCCAGATAAAACCATCTATATCGAAATAAAATGTGGCATAGAAATCTTTGAATTTCTAGCTCCGGTCTTGCAAGATTCTCAGCTACTGCATAGTCAGATTGTCATCATCTCTTTTAATGCAGAAGTGATACATCAAGCTAAAGTGACATATCCTTCTATAAAAGCATACTGGCTTTATGAATTGAAAGAGGGTATGCCTCTGCTGCATGAGATTACAAAGATTTTAGATATCTCTCAAGCTGATGGCTTAAGTACCAACATAACTGCATATACTGATACATTTGCTAAAAGTTTGATAAATGCAGGATATAGCTACCATGTATGGACATATAAAACATATCCTATAGATAGTATGAAGAAGATAGAGAGATTAGAAAAGTGGGGAGTAGCCTCTATAGCATTGGATGCTATAGAGATACTCAAAAAAGGCTAAGAGAGTAGTTTTTTCACCATCACATTGATGCGTCCACCATCTGTACGGCTTCCTATAGCAGTTTTGGCTGCACCCATGACTTTACCTATATCTTTCATACTTTCAGCACCGACTGTTGCTATCACATCTTTGAGTACACTTTCGAGTTCTGCATCATCCATCGGTTCAGGTAGGTAGGCTTTAATGATAGCTATTTCTGCATCTTCTTTTTCTACAAGGTCATCACGCCCTGCATCAGCAAATTGCGTTTTTGCATCTTCTCTTTGTTTAAGATATTTCATCATGATACTCTCTATATCAGCATCAGTTACATCTCTGCGTTCATCTACTTCTATCTGTTTGATACTTGCCTGTATATTACGAAGTGTGTCTCTTTTGACAACTTCTTTGGCTCTCATGGCATCTTTTACGTCAGATTTGATTTGGTCTATTAAACTCATCATATATTCCTCCTATGATTCATTACAACCAAATCCCTAGGGATTTGGTTGTAAAAAGTTTGTGCTACTTTATAGATGCTTGTTGTAAGCACTTAAACAATTCACAGTCAATGACACTGAATGAACAATCTGTTTTCTCCTTGTTACTTGATAACCTAAGTAAGCCTATTGAATTTAGGTCAGATTAACTCACCTATGAAACGCTGGCTGGAAGTTTGATTCTTTATGAACTTACCACCCTATAGAGTTAGGAGGCTGTGAGCAAACCTAAAAACGAA
>VCAW01000178.1 GCA_013607775.1 Campylobacterota bacterium
GGGCTTTTTATGGGTGTTTGTTTCATGAATATTTTGTGATATCAAGGGCTATAAAGCAATCAGCGTGTGCACTTGCCTGGTCACTTGCCACTAAGAGGTTTTGAGGTGAATTTTATGTATTATTTAGGTGCGAAAGTTAAGTTATTGTAGACCCTGTGAATCACTTTGATGCAAAGGCAAAAAAAGTGACCTTGGCAAGTGGACGTGTGATGGAAGACTATGACTATATTGTCGCAGCACTTGGGCAAGATAAAATACAACATAAAGGTATGGAGCATACACTTTCTATCTGTGGCAAGCCTGAAGAGGCAACAGCATTGTATGAACAGTTGGATGCACTCATATTGAAAGATAATGGAAAGATAGCTATGGGCTTTGGGGGTAACCCTAAAGACAGCTCTGCAGTACGCGGTGGCCATGCTTTTGAACTTTTGTTTAATGTACATAACTACCTCAAGAAAAAAGGAGTACGCGAGAACTTTGAACTCACTTTTTTTGCACCGATGGAAAAACCCGGACAGAAGATGGGTGAAAAAGCGCTTGTCATGATGGACAGTATGTTTGAAAGATTGAACATCCACAAAAAGGTAGGTTCCAAAATTACTACATTTACTGCCGAGGGTATAGAGTTTGAAGATGGCAGTAAAATAGAATCTGATTTGACGATGTTTATCTCTGCCGGTACGGGGCATAGTATTTTACGAGAATCAGGGCTTCCATTAAGTGATGCTGGTTTTATTGTGACCGATGAATACAATGAGATAGAAGGTTTTGAAGGTATATATGCCATTGGTGATGCTGCATCTCTTATGGGACCAGAATGGCGTGCAAAACAGGGACATGTTGCTGAGGTGATGGCTAGAAATGTAGCATATAATATCAATGCACATATGCAGGGAGTAGATTCTAAAGAGAGCTATATGGAACATCTTAATATTTTATGTGTCATGGATACAGGGAATGGTGCTGCCTTTGTGTATCGCGATAACAAAGGTGGGAAGATGATACCTATGCCGGTAGTTGGTCACTGGATGAAAAAAGGATGGGGTTGGTACTGTCGTAACTCTAAACTAGGAAGAATCCCCCGTATTCCGGGAATGTAATAAGTGTGTCAATTAGTAACACTTTATCAATAGCGTTGAATGACCTAAACATTTAATTTTAATTAAGACTAAATTTATCCTATTTAGGTCATAATGCATCTACAAAACAATTTAAAGGATATTAAATGGCAACAGTAACATTTAAAAATGACATCGTATGTAACCTTGGTGGTACAGAAATTAACGTAGGTGATACAGCACCAGTAGTAACAGTAGTAAACTGTGATCCAATGCTTCAAGACGAGCAAGTAGGTGGAGAAGGTAAAGTTCAACTTGTAGTTGCGGTACCTTCATTAGACACTGGTGTTTGTGATGCAGAGACTAGAAGATTTAATACAGAAGCAGCAGCACTTGACGGTGTTGAGGTAATTACAGTTTCTATGGACCTTCCATTTGCAGCAGCAAGATGGTGTGGAGCAGCAGGAATTGAAAACTTAAAAGTATGTTCTGACTTCAGAAACAAAGACTTTGCTAACGCGTATGGTGTACTTCTTGCAGACGGTCCTTTGGCTGGTGTAACTGCTAGAGTTATCTTTGTTATCGGTAAAGATGGAAAAGTAACTTATAAACAAGTTGTTCCAGAAATTACTGAAGAGCCAAACTACGAAGAAGCAATCGCAGCAGCTAAGGCAGCTTGTTAAGTTTCTTTTTGAAGCACTCCTTTAGGGAGTGTTTCATCCTCTCTTTATTTTTCATTTCCCCTCATTTCTCTTACTTTGTTTAAATATGATTTGGCATTACTTACGCTAGAATACTTCTATGTCAAGAAACCTAACTATTAAAACCCTATTTTTTATTTTTACGATACTTGTTTTCTCAGGATGTGAACCAGATGCTCCGAAAGACCATTACAGTCTCAAAGAGTGTCAAGAAGAGTTACTTGAATCTACAGATTATGCTGAAGATGGCGGGATAGACCGTATTGTAGTGATTAAGAAAGAACGTAAAATGTATCTTTATAAAAATGGAAAGATAGAACAAACAATACCTGTCTCTTTGGGTAAAAATCCGCTAGGGCAAAAAGAGAAAAAAGGGGATTATAAGACACCAGAAGGAGAGTTTTTTATTCACCGTAAATTATGCTCTCCTAAGTATTACCGTTCTCTTTGTATCTCTTACCCCAGACCTGAAGATAAAGCTAGAGCAGCAGCAAAAGGGCTTAACCCGGGTGGAGACATTACGATACATGCACAGCCAAAGTGGAATGCAGATGGCAAAGGTGATAGCTACACACTTGCCCATAACTGGACACAGGGCTGTGTGGCAGTGACAAACTCTGCGATGAAAGAGTTATGGTATGCGGTACGTGAAGGTGTCCCCATTACGATACGATAAAGGAAGCAGATGGCATATACACAAAAACAGATAGATAAATTTAACCGTCAGAAGTATATTACAGAACTGGAAAAAATCTCAAAAAATATTTTTCGTATGTTGCGAGATGAAAATGTAAGCTCTAAAGATTTTGTGCTAAAATTTGAACAGCTCAAAAAGCGTTTTGATGAAAGAGTAGCTATTCACTTAGATTCAGAATATCATCAGCAGTTAAAAGAGTATATTGTTCGTCTATATAACATAACATGTCTGGATGAGATGTTTTTTGATAAAAATTTTGATGATATTCGTGATGCGGAGATGAGTAATCTGAACCGTTTGCAAAAGCTTAAAAATGGTGCATCTTATAAAAAAGAGAAGCATAAATCACAACATAAAAATGAAGATTGGGGTTAGAGTTACCTCATTATCAAAGGATACTAAATGAAAATACAATTACTAATTTTAGGTGCCATAGGCATATTACTTCTAAATTCTTGTGGAGAACCGGTCGCCTATGGGAAAGTAGATAAGACACCATACCCTACGAAAGAGTGTATTAAAGAACTTTCTTGCAGTGCAGAGCTCAAGGGACCTCAAATAGACAAGATTGTTGTCTATAAGAAAAAAAGAAAAATGTATACATATTCTAATGGAAAGTTGATGCATGAATTTCGCATTTCATTAGGGAAAAATGCTGACAAAGGAAACAAAGTAAAAGCAGGTGACTATAGAACACCTGAAGGCTCTTATAAAATAGTACGTAAAAAATGTGACAATAGACTTTACAAATCATTGATGATTTCTTACCCTAATGCAGCGGACAAGGCTAGAGCAGCAAAAAGAGGCGTAAGTACAGGTGGGTACATTACCATCCATGGGCAACCTAAGTGGAATGCCGATGGAAGAGGTGATGCATACACACTTTCACGTGATTGGACTGAGGGATGTATGGCCGTACCGAACAAAGCGATGGATGCTTTATGGCATGCTGTTCGCAATGGTGTAAAAATAGATATTCATGCATAATCTGAAATAATAAGCAAAATTTAGCTTAATTTGAGTAAGGTTATATTATCATATTGAATAATATTGATTTTTCAAGGAGAAGAATATGAAGAAAAGTATCATTACATTGGGAGCATTATTGCTTACATCTTTGCTTATGGCGGGGGGATATGTTTCTACAAAGCTGTCAGAAGTAACGGCGATACCATCACATGACTGTAAAGCGGACATGGTATATAGAGATAGAGACCAAAATTTGTTATGGCAAGATCAAGCCTATACTGAAGCTGAAAATGGTGCATTTAAGAGACACCAATCTATTGGTAAGGCAGGAAGTTATGCACATGCAGTAAGATATTGTGATCGCTTACAATATGATGGATATGCAGATTGGAGACTACCAACTTCTGATGAACTCACGCATGTGCATTATAAAAGAGAACAAGTGTTTACTTATTTTAGAGATAATGACTTTTGGTCTTCTACGCCAACAGCTGAAGGTAGATATTATGTTGTCTTCCCTGCAGATGCTATCCGTTACCCTCGATCACCAAGACAATCTAATTTTATTAGATGTGTACGTTGTATAGGTGAGGACAAGTAAGCCTTTAGAGGATTTTTATCTCCTCCGTGAGTGTGATACCACACTCATCGAAGATTTTTTCTTTCGCTAAATCTATTAAGTATTTAGCATCTTCAAAACTACCATTCCCTAGATTTACCAAAAAATTAGCATGGACATCACTCCACTGCATATCACCTTTTCTTGCACCTTTTAGCCCTACCTTTTCGATGAGTCTTCCGGCATAGTTCCCTTCAGGGTTTTTAAATGCAGAGCCTGCAGAGGGGTTATGGGGTTGGTTGGAGCGTAAAGTGAGGAGGTCGTCTAGTAACTGAGCATCAAAACCTTTGACTATCTTAAACTTAGCTTCAGTAGTGATGCCATTTAGTTTTGCAAACCTATACCCATGTTCGATGTCTTTGGACTCTACCCACGTACCATCTATTTTAATAGCATCTAAAATATTAAAAATTTCATACTCTTTTACCCCGGCATTCATAGCAAGCATACCGCCAAGAGTACCAGGGAGCTTAGAACAAAACTCAAAGCCAGCAATATTATGTTTTTTTGCATAAGAGACAATACGCCCTGTGGCCATAGCGGCACCTATAGTCAGATAGCCATCTTGTTCTTCTACGTAGGCAAAATCTTTACTTAGCATCATAAAAGGCGGTGGTGTAGGTGAGATAAGTAGATTATTCGCTCCACCGATGAGATATCTATCGCTAGGAATAGTATCGCCTTTTTCTATCACCAAAACTTCAGTAGGTTGTCCCACTTTGATGCTGGAGTATTTGGAGAAGTCGATGGTTTTAAAAAACATTAACTGTTCCGTAAAGATTCATACTCTTTAGGGATGAGATACTCTTCTGTTTTCATAGGGCAGTCCCATAACCCATGTTTAAACCCTAGTGCATAGAGTGTATCGAGAGCTTTAAGTTGTAGAGGGCTTAGTTCTACAGATTCATCTGAAGCATACATGTCTAGGTACTTGGTGAGCATTTTATCAGAGATACGTACAAGGTTGTCATTTTCTAGTTTGGTACAGAGTTCTTCTTTTCTGTCATTGGCTACTTTAACACCATCTATGAGAATGTTTTCTATGTCAATGGCACGGTTAAGTGGCAGACTTCGACGTATCGCCATACCTCCAAGAGGTAGAGGTAGTCCCTCTCCAGCGAGCTCTACCCAAATGTCCCATAGCTCTTTTTCCACTTCCAAGCTCTCATCAAAGTCAAGTATGGACTCATGTATGAGAACTCCCGCATCTACTTTGCCAGAGACAACTGCTTCTTCTATCTCAAGGAAGTCCATATAGACTGGACGTGCATCGGGGTAGTAGAGTCTAAAGAGCATAGCGTTTGTCGTGTACTTACCTGAAAGTGCTACTTTAAAGTTACGTTTTAGTTTTTTCTCTTTACGGCGGATTAGTTTTGGTCCATACCCCTCACCAAAACTCACTGCTGTACGGAGCAGAGCATATTTATCTTTTATGAGAGGGTACATTCCAAAGCTAATGGCAGACACATCATACGTACCTTTGAGAGCTTCGACATTCAGTGTCTCGATGTCTAGCCCAATGTTTGTAAATTCATACCCTTTGGTATCGACCCACCCAAATTTAATAGCAAAATACATAAAAATATCATCAGCATCTGGAGAGTGGGCAAGTTCGATTGGGTTTGGCATAGTTTTACCTTGTGTTTATAGTGGGGGTATTTTAGCATTGTTTGGATTTTGTTTGGTTTTAGGAGTAACTTTTAGACTTTTTTATCAAAAATATGTCAATTTGACATATTTTTGCATATTTTTTTCAAAATGTACTACACTGCCAACATGACTAAATAAAGAGTGAAACTTATTCAATGTTTATTTAGATAAAATTACTTCAATATAAAGGTTAAGGATATGACTATGGCAATGGATGCAAACAAACAAAAAGCACTGGATATGGCAATCAAACAAATAGACAAGACGTTTGGTAAAGGTACGCTAATGAGACTTGGTGATAAAGCATTTGAACCAATAGAAGCTATCTCTACAGGATCACTTGGGCTAGACATGGCACTTGGTATTGGTGGTATTCCTCAAGGGCGTATTATTGAGATTTATGGTCCTGAGTCTTCTGGTAAAACAACTTTGGCGTTACAGACTATCGCATCTGCACAAAAAAAAGAGATGGTGTGTGCCTTTATCGATGCAGAACATGCACTTGATGTTGTCTATGCCAAAAATCTTGGTGTGGACACGGACAACCTTTTGGTTTCTCAACCAGATTTTGGAGAGCAGGCATTAGACGTGCTTGAAACACTTGCCCGTTCAGGTGCTGTTGATCTGATAGTTGTGGATTCAGTTGCAGCACTGACACCTAAGACTGAAATAGAGGGTGATATGGGAGATACACATGTGGGGCTTCAAGCGCGTCTTATGTCTCAAGCACTTCGTAAACTTACAGCTATCTTGCACAAGACAAATACTACGGTGATTTTCATTAACCAAATTCGTATGAAGATTGGTACGATGGGGTATGGTTCTCCTGAGACAACTACAGGAGGGAATGCTTTGAAGTTTTACTGTTCTGTGAGAATTGATGTACGACGTATAGCAACACTCAAGCAAGGAGAATCAAGCATCGGTAACCGTGTGAAAGCCAAGGTAGTGAAAAACAAAGTAGCACCTCCATTTAGACAGGCAGAGTTTGACATTATGTTTGGTGAGGGTATCTCATATGTAGGAGAGCTTATAGACTATGGTATCAAGATGGATATTGTTGATAAATCAGGTGCTTGGTTCTCTTATGGTGCCGAAAAACTTGGGCAAGGTAAAGAGAACGCAAAAGTAACTATCAAAGAAAACCCAGAGATGATGGCTGAGATAGACAAAAAAGTCAAAGAAGCTCTTGGGTTTGGTGAATCTCTTACCGTGGATGAAAGTAAAATGCAAGAGTAAAATATACAAAGTGTAAAGCATCACTTTACACTTTAAGGTAAAATAGTTTATACTGTCACTAGTTAAAGATAAAGGACTAGTGATGGCATATAAAATGAAAGAACTGATGGCTCTGAGTGATGAGAGTAAGTCAACGATACTCTTCTATATCAAAGAGGGGCTTCTTCCCGAACCTCAAAAACCAAAACCAAATGTACACCTCTATGATGAGTCTTGTGTGCAGATACTCAAATTTATCAAATACCTACAACACAACTTCTCTTACTCTATTTCGGAGATAAAAAGTATATTTCAAGACAATACCTTTGACTTTGATGGAAGCTTTGAGATGATGGTACGTTCCCTAGAACTCATCTCTGGAGCTAGGGATAACCAATGGTATAGCAAAAAAGAGTTTTTGACACTGCTCAATATGGATGAAAAAACCTTAAAAGCATACCAGGATAAAGGGTATCTGTTTGAACGTGCAAAGGGGTATTCTAAAAAAGAGGTAGAAGTAGCAGAGATACTTGAGCACGCTAATGCTTTGGGTCTTGACTGCTCACTCTTAGATGCTTATGTGTCTGATGCAAAAGTGCTGGCGAAGAAAGAGAATGAAGTAGGTTCCAAACTCCTTGCAGATGATAAAGAATCACATGATGCCCGTTATGAATTGCTCTTTGATTTGGTACTGACATTGAAGCCATACATTTTTAATATGCATACCGTAGAGACACACAAAAATACCATCAAAAAGGATGTGTAATGAAAAATCTATTTAAAATCTCAGGGTTTACCCCGTACATCTTTATTATCTTACTTAATGCCATGACCGACTTAGGTCATAAAGTCATCTTGCAAAACACCATTTTTAAAGCCTATGATGGCTCAGAACTCATTGTATTAACTGCCATAGTCAATGCACTTATTTTACTACCGTTTATCTTTTTGTTTTCTCCTGCAGGTTTCATCTCTGACAAGTACCCTAAGGTAAAAGTAGTTGAGTATGCTTCAGCTGCTGCCATAGGTATCACGACTTTGATACTGCTCTCTTATTATATGGGTTGGTTTTGGGTAGCGTTTGGACTTACTTTCATTTTAGCGGCACAGTCTGCCATCTACTCCCCTGCAAAGTACGGACTTATCAAAGAAATGACAGGCAATGAAAATCTAGCCCCTGCCAATGCTTTGGTGCAGTCTGTAACCATAGTCTCTATCTTGGCTGGCGCGGTGATTTGCTCTATCTTCTTTGAAAATCTTTTGCAAGACAGAAGCATCGTACCCTCAGAGATATTGACATACATCGCCCCAGTTGGATATATGCTTATAGGTGCGAGTATTTTAGAGTACCTGTTGGCACGTCGCCTGGTAAAAACATTTAAACCCGTAGCTATTGATGAGAGTATGACCTTTGAGCCAAAAGAGTATCAAAATTTACACTATCTCAAAGAAAATCTTGCAGTCATCAAGCAGAACAATGTCGTATGGCTCAGTATTTTGGGGCTTAGTGTGTTGTGGGGTGTTTCACAGGTGGTACTTGCTATCTTTGGTGAACATCTTAAAACGACTTTGGGTGTGACAGACACGGTCACTGCACAAGGTCTTTTGGCACTCTCTGGACTTGGTATGATAGTGGGTTCCATGGTAGTGGGGCGTGTGAGTAAAAACTACATTGAAACAGGCATCATCCCCTTGGGTGCTTTAGGTGTGACTGTGGCACTCTTTTTGATACCTACACTATCGTCACTCTGGACACTGGGAAGTGCCTTGTTCCTTTTTGGTTTCTCCGCAGGGCTTTTCATCGTACCACTCAATGCCCTCATCCAGTTTGCAACGCCGTCTCCTATCTTAGGAAAGATACTTGCGGGAAACAACTTTATGCAAAATGTGAGTATGTTTGGTTTTCTTGTGCTTACGGCACTCTTTGGGTACTTTAACCTAGAGTCAGTAGGACTCTTCTACATCGTCGCAACAGTCTCACTGCTTGGGATGGGATATACCTTTATCAAATTGCCACAGTCGCTTGTGCGTTATGTGGTACGTATGATTATAGGCTTTAAGTATCGTTTACATGTGGATGGGCTTAAAAATATACCTGCGGACAAAGGGGTGTTGTTGTTAGGAAACCATGTCTCATTTCTAGACTGGGCAATCTTACAAATGGCATACCCAAAACAGATACGTTTTGTGATGGAGCGTAGCTACTATGAAAAATGGTACCTTAAACCGTTTTTAGACTTCTTTGGTGTCATCCCTATCTCTAGTCGTGGAAGTAAAGGCGCTTTGGCTCTGGTGACTGAAGCGCTGAACCGTGGTGAGACAGTAGCACTCTTTCCTGAAGGGCATCTCTCTCGTAATGGGCATTTGGGCGCTTTCCAAAGAGGCTTTGAAGTCGCGACAAAAGAGGCAGATGATGCGGTTATCGTACCGTTTTACCTTAGAGGGCTTTGGGAAGACAATTTCTCTTACGCGTCACAAAAGATGAAACGTAACAAGAGTAAAGATATCTCTGTAACCTTTGGAGAGGAGCTAGATGTACATAGTGGTGCAGTGGAGGTTAAAAAAAGCAGTCTTTGATCTTTCTGTGAGATCTTGGAAAAACTATGCCGATACCTTACCGTGTATACAAAAAGCATGGATAGTTTCTTCAAAAGAGCAAGGTAAGAAGCTTTGTATGGCTGACTCTACAGGTACAGAAGTAAGTGGAGACAGGTTTATCACAGGTACGGTGATGATAGCTTCATCACTCAAAGCACGACTCAAAGGTATTCAAAATATTGGGCTACTTTTACCTACTTCTGTAGGCGGTTCCATGGGGAATATGGCAGTACTTACACTGGGTAAAACAGTGGTTAACCTAAACTATTCTAGTGGAGAGGAGTCTTTACTTCATGCACTGAAAATCGCCAATATTACGAAAGTAGTCGCTTCAAAACAGTTTGTCACCAAGCTTAAAGCCAAAGGGTTTGACTTGACAGAAGTACTAAAAACTGTAGAGGTCATCTACCTAGAAGATGTGAAAAAGAAGATGGGTAAAGTCAAAGGCTTGTTAACACTGATGCTTGTAAAACTTTTACCAACGTGGTTACTTTCACTGCTGTACGGCAAAGGTGCAAATTTGGATGATACGGCTGCTATACTCTTCTCTAGTGGAAGCGAAGGTACTCCTAAGGGGATAGAGCTTAGCCATAAAAATATGATGGGGAACATCAAACAAGCCATTACTCTCATAAACCCTAATGACAATGATGTGATGTTAGGCACTTTGCCTATATTCCATTCATTTGGACTTACAGTAACGACACTTTTACCTCTCATAGAGGGAATACCTGTAGTTTGTCACCCAGACCCGACAGATGGTTTTGGCATAGGTAAAATGGCTGCCAAATACGAAGCCACGATGCTCTTTGCTACAGCCACCTTCTTTAGGCTTTACACGCGTAATAAAAAGCTAAACCCTTTGATATTTAAGAACTTACATATGGTCATAGCAGGGGCAGAAAAGCTTCCTAAAGAGATACGAGATGCCTTTAAGACAAAGTTTGGACATGACATTTACGAGGGCTATGGTGCAACAGAAACAACACCTGTGGCTTCCATCAACATCCATGATGTACTCATGCAAGACACTTGGAAACCTCAGATAGGACACAAGATAGGTACCGTTGGACTGCCTGTGCCTGGAAGTAGCTTCAAGATAGTTGACCCAGAGAGTTTTGAAGAGCTCAAAACGGGAGAAGAGGGGATGATACTCATCGGCGGTACACAGATTATGAAAGGCTACATCGGTGACACTGAAAAGACAGACGCTGTCATCAAAGAACTTGATGGCATACGCTGGTACATCACAGGCGACAAAGGTCGCTTGGATGAAGATGGTTTCCTTACCATCGTAGACCGTTACAGTCGTTTTGCCAAAGTTGCAGGAGAGATGGTAAGTCTAGGACTCGTAGAACGTGAGATAGTTACCATACTTGGAGAAAATGACCAAATTTCCATCTCTGCCCTGCCAGATGTAAAAAAAGGTGAAAAACTGGTACTACTTTTAGAGGGTGAAATGGAACTTGAAATACTCAAAGAGCAGATAAAATCGTTAGAGATGAATCCTCTTTTTGTGCCTAGTGAATATTATAAGGTAGAGGAGTTACCTAAGCTTGGTACTGGGAAGGCTGACTTTAAAGGGGCTAAGAGAGTGGCTAAGGAGTTGAGTGATGGAGAATAATAACGAAGTGAAGTATGCAGGGTTTTGGGTAAGGGTTTTAGCATGGATCATTGATGCCCTCATTGTGGGTATCCCAATGAAAATGCTTGAAGCTATTCTGGATATAGATAGTGGAATCACTATTGTGCTTTCCTTAATCCTTTTATGGCTCTACTATGGATATGCAGTATATCGTTGGAGGGGAACTATTGGTAAGCGAGTATTAGGTCTTGAGGTATTAAATTATGACTTAACATCGGTGACACTACAAAAAGCATCATTAAGATTTTTATATTCGTTAATAACATATACTATTGTATTTGCTCCATTAAATATGTTGGTTGTGCTTGCTTTTGTGTATAGTTCTTTAATATATGGACTGTATATCATACTATTATTGCCAATATTGATGATATTGATAACAGATAAAAAACAAGTATTACATGATTATTTTGCTAAAACGATTGTTGTTGATGTCTCAAGTATGCTAAAAAATACTCCTAGAGGTACTTCTATAGAGGAAGTCACTCTTAAAAATGATGTAGATATTGAAGATACGAAATATCAAGAAAATGAATAAAACAAATAAGTATTATAGGTTTTATTCGAACTATAGGTATTATCGTAGTGGTGGGATTTGGTGCATATTATTTATATGTATTTGGAATGACAGCATATGTATTTGGTTCTCTTGCTAAGCATAAGCAGAGGTCTTATGATAATTCCTTTCATATAAAGTATCAAACAAAGGATTATAATGATACAAAAATTATTTTTTACAAAAAAGAGTTAGAACGTTATAGTAAAGAATTTATAGAAGCAGAAGGCATGTATGATATTTTTGCTGCAGATACGAAAAAAGATTTGGCGTTGGGGTGTATACAGTATTTTATAAAGCGTAAAAATAGAGAAGAGTGGATAGATATAGGTAGCAACTATAGAAAAAATGCTAGAAATAAATACGCTAATACTGAAGATAAAATACAAAAGGCAAAAAAGAAGTCAGATTATATGGGATATCATTTTTATACATTTGATTTGAATATGGTAAATCATATTGAAGATGAGATTACACAGGTATGGTCAGATAAGAATGATAGTATTTGTGAAAATAAATTGCCAGCCAATGAACTGTATGAAATATTTATTGAAAAATATATTCCAAAATTTGATGATGAAAATATACATTCTCGTTTTGGGAGCAAGCCTCAACAAAGAGAAATAGATTGGTATGAGTTACTAACTTAACTTTCGCACCTAAATAATACATAAAATTCACCTCAAAACCTCTTAGTGGCAAGTGACCAGGCAAGTGCACACGCTGATTGCTTTATAGCCCTTGATATCACAAAATATTCATGAAACAAACACCCATAAAAAGCCCT
>VCAW01000179.1 GCA_013607775.1 Campylobacterota bacterium
TTAATCGTAGATTATCAAAACACAGAGGTCTTGTATTTAGAAGACTTCTAGAGCAAGCCGTTTCAACGGCTCCTGTAACTGAGAAAAATGTTACTTATGGTTATAAATGGAACAAGGAGGAGTTAACCGACTAGCCCACATAGATAACTAAAAAAGAGAGTAAAATTGAAATAAGATTGAGTACAATAAAGATATCTTTCCCAAGCAAGGAGGTGACGATAGACGCAACGATCAAGGTAAGGGAAAGTACCAACAAAAGTGCATTGGCAAGGATATATTTGTTTTCCAATGCATACTCATCGGGAGTAAACGTAAAACCGCTAGTGAGAATATTTTTTAGTGTTATCATTCTTATTCTACAAAAACACTATTTTAATATCTCCACAATATTCTCAATAGGACGACCGATAACCGCTTTACCATCTTTAATCACAACCGGTCTTTCAATAAGCTTCGGATGTGCTACCATCGCATCGATCAAGGCGTCTTCATCACTCACATCTTTAAGCCCCAACTCTTTGTAAATATCTTCTTTGGTACGCATAAGTTCACGTGCTGAAATACCAAGCATTTTCAATACCTCAACAATCTCATCTTTACTTGGAGGTGTCTCTAAATATTTCACTACTTCTGCCTCTACCCCCTGTTCTTCTAAAAGTGCCACTGCATTTCTTGATTTTGAGCATCTTGGGTTATGCCATATGGTTACATTTGCCATTGTATGTTCCTTTATTATGTAATTTAACTATTTTTTCATCTACACCGGTAATCACAGTTGTATCTTTACCCTCATAAGGGATATTTAGAAGTAAATAACGCACTGCATTGAGTCGTGCTCTTTTTTTATCATTCGCATCAAGTTCACACCATGGAGCGTGTTGGCTACCTGAGATGTTAAACATTTTATCACGTAGTATCTCATATTCATGATACTTCGCCATAGACTTGTAGTCAAGTTCTGAGAGTTTCCAGCTTTTGAGAGGGTCATCTTCTCTGTCTTTGATGCGATTTTCCTGTGTCTCTTTGGAAATATTGAGGTAAAACTTGAAAAAGAGCATACCATCATCAACCAACATCTCTTCTACTCCATTAACCTGCTTGTAAAAGTGCTCATGCTGTGCCTGTGTACAAAAACCAAATACCTGTTCTATCCCTGCTCTGTTATACCAGCTTCTGTCAAAAAAGACTATCTCTCCGGCATTTGGTATCTGCTTTAAGTGACGCTGAAAATATCACTGCCCCAACTCTTTAGAATTAGGTTTAGGAAGCGCTACAGAACGTGCTTCTCTAGGGTTTAAGTAGGCATTGAACTCTTTAATCGTAGAACTTTTTCTGCAGTATCCATCCCTTCAAAAATGACAAGCAGGCGCTTTTCATTGTCTATGACCCACTTCTGAAGCTTTACCAGTTCATATTGAAGTTTCAGTGACTCTTCTTCATAAAAATCACGTTCAATATTGCCATTTTTCTTAAATACTTTTGAGGGTTTCTTTGTATATTCAGCCAAATTTTTCGTATAGACAATCTTTTGTTTATCCACGGTTATCACCTCTTAACTCTTTGGGTATCTTTTTACTTGTCTGTGCGCCAAGCTCTTTGAGTTGCTGTACTTGTTTGACTAAGTTACCCTTACCGTCTGTAAGCTTGTTACGTGCAGCAGAAAAACTGCCTTGTATGCCATCTATCTGCTTGGAAATCTTCATCAAGTCTTCAGAAAAACCAACAAACTTGTCATACATAGCCCCTGCACGTCGTGCAATCTCTTGGGCATTTTGGTTTTGGCGTTCAAACTTCCATACATTCTCTACCGCTCTCATCGCGACAAGCAGTGTTGTAGGACCGACTAAAAGTATCTTATTTTTAAAGGCATTGTCATAGATGCTGTTGTCATGCTCCAATGCCACTGCCAAGGCACCTTCAATAGGCATAAACATAAAGATAAAATCAAGTGTATTGACTTCTTTTAAGCGCTCGTAGTTCTTTTTAGAAAGCTCTTTAACATGAGAGCGTATGGACTCTAAATGGGCTTTTAAATACTGTGCTTTTTCTTCATCATTACTTGCATTTACATAACGCTCATATGCCACAAGTGATGTTTTTGCATCGATTATTAAGTCTCTATTGTCTGGTAAATGTACCACAACATCAGGACGTAAGGTTTCATTGTCATCTGTTTTCAACGAAACTTCACGCTGAAATTCATGTCCTTTTCTAAGTCCTGAAGCTTCCAAAACATGTTCAAGTACCATCTCACCCCAAACACCTTGTTGTTTGCTCTCACCCTTGAGTGCATTTGTAAGGTTAATGGCATCTTTACTTATCTTTTCATTCAGTTCTTTAAGCGAGTTAATCTCATTTTTAAGCACTGCCCTGTCTTGACTCTCTGCATTATAGGTATCTGCTACCTGTTTTTTAAACTCTGAAATTTGTGTTTGAAGTGGTTTTATCATAGAGTCCATATTCTCTTTGGAAAACTCTGCAAACTTTTGAGAATTACCTTCAAAAACCTTTTTGGCCAAAGCTTCAAATTCTGCTTTTATCTCTTGTTTATGTGAGGACATCATCTCTTTTTGAGAAGAGGCATGTCGCTCTTCACTTTCAAGCTTCATAAGGAGTCTGGCATTGTTCGTACGGTAACGGCTGTTGTCCTCAAGTAGACTTTCGTTTCTCTCTTGAAGCTCTTTGTGGGCATCAGAGAGTGTCTCATACATCCCTTGAGCACTTTCAAGCTTGGCTCTTAACTGACTGAGCTCTTTTTCAAGTTCATTAAAGTTTTTTTGCAAAGCATAAAACTCTTCCTGCGATGTTTTCAGACGCTCTTTTGTATCTGCAAACTGTGAGAGTTCTTGGGCATTACTGGCATTTTTTATTTTGTAGGCTTGAAGTTCACGCTCTATTGCCGAGATGTATTCTGATTTTTCTTTGTTGTCAACAGTGACATTCCACCATCTGTCCTTATAGGTCTTTACGCGCATTGCAGAGACCACAATGGTCAAAACGATGACAAGTAAAACGACCACTGCGATGATAGCCATAAGCATCATCGTAGAATCACCTTGTATTTTTGTAATTAATTCATTCATCTTTATCCTCTTATTACATCATATTCTACAGGATAATTACACTGCATCTCTTTACTTGGCAACTTCCCTTTTTGGTACTTCATATGCGTAAAAAGTATTTGCACTTTGTTGTCAAGTTCATCAAAGTAAGCAATACTCTGTAGTTCTTGTGCATCATTAAGTTGTATCGTGTACTTTTTACCATCAAAGTCTGCAAGATAAATGTTCTTTTTATAGTGTTGGGCTTGTGTTAAAACCTTAGCAATATCCAAGCCTTTGCTTATGTAAAATGCAGAGACTTGTTCTAAATCATGATCAACCACAAGCAACTCTTTTCCATCGGTACAGACCTCTTTTTTAGTAGGTTTCAAGTAAGACCATTTAAAAAGTTTTTTATCTGAAAAACGTACTTCTCCACTGTATGTGATCACTTTTTTCTTTGTATTTGTAATCATTTGTGTAAAATCTGTTGTAAAGTTCTGCGGCAAATTGATATTGGACAATGCCATAGAACTCACTATGATAATTCCTAATAGTAATTTCATTCTTTTTTCCTTAAAATATAAATCAAAATATACCAAAATAGCACTTGAAAGGTGTTAAACAATGGCAGTTTGACATAAAATAGTGAATGAAGTGTGAGTGGGAAATATTTACTACTAACGGATTATTAATCACTATTTGGATAAAATTATCCCCACTATAATATTAGGTAACATATACAATGATAAAAAGTATCCTCAAAGTTTTCGGCACGCAAAATGATAAAATCGTAAAAAATTATCTTAAAAAAGTTCAACCTATCAATGCACTTGAAAGTAAGTATGAAGCCATGGATGACGATGCTATCAAAACAGTATTTGACACCTTACGCTCAGCAGTACAAAGTGGAGAAAAAACGTTAGATGATATACTTACTGATTCTTTTGCTATCACCAGAGAAGTTGCTAAACGTACCATGAATATGAGACACTATGATGTCCAAATGGTTGGGGGTATGGTACTTCATGATGGAAATATCGCCGAGATGAAAACAGGTGAAGGTAAAACACTTGTTGCCACACTTACTGTAGTACTCAATGCCATGGAAGGCAAAGGCGTACATATCGTTACCGTGAACGACTACCTCGCTAGCCGTGACAGTGCTGAAATGTCTCCTATCTATGAGTTTTTAGGATACACCGTAGGTTGTCTGACTGCAGACATCCAAGACGATATGGAGAGAAAAGCACAGTACAATGCTGACATCACCTATGGTACGAACAACGAGTATGGATTTGACTACCTTCGTGACAACATGAAAGTACGTGCTGAAGAGAAAGCACAACGTGACCATCACTATGCCATCATCGATGAAGTGGATTCTATCCTTATCGATGAAGCGAGAACACCACTTATCATTTCTGGTCCAACACAGCGTGACCACAGTTACTATGCACAAGCTGACAAAATAGCAAGACAGATGGAGCGTGGAGAGAAAATAGAAGTCAAAGCAGGAGAAGATGAAAAAACCACCGGTGACTTTATCGTAGATGAAAAGAACAGAACTATCGTCATGACAGAAGATGGACTACAAAAAGCCCAAGACCTCTTTGAAGTGGAGAACCTCTACTCACTTGAAAATGCTGCACTCTCTCACCACCTTGACCAAGCACTTAAAGCACACTATATCTTTGAAAAAGATGTCGATTATGTTGTCCAAGACAATGAGATTATCATCGTAGATGAATTTACAGGACGTTTGAGTGAAGGACGTAGATATTCAGAGGGACTACACCAGGCACTAGAGTGTAAAGAAGGGGTTGAGATACAAGAAGAGTCACAAACCCTTGCAGAGATTACCTACCAAAACTACTTTAGAGCCTATGACAAACTCGCAGGTATGACAGGTACTGCACAAACTGAAGCTACTGAGTTTTCTCAAATTTATGGACTTGATGTTATCTCCATCCCTACCAATGTGCCTATTGCAAGACTAGATAAAAATGACCTCATCTATAACACTGAACGTGAAAAACTTGATGCTGTTGTCAAACGTGTAAGAGAACTTCATGCCAAAGGGCAGCCTGTACTTATCGGTACTGCCTCCATTGAAAAATCAGAGATGATTGATGAGAGACTTAAAAAAGAGAAAATCCCTCACAATATGCTCAATGCTAAGAACCACGCACAAGAAGCAGAGATTATCATGAATGCAGGACAAAAAGGTGCAGTAACCGTTGCGACCAACATGGCAGGACGTGGGGTTGACATCAAGATAGATGACGAGGTTAAAGCACTTGGCGGTCTTATGATACTAGGAACTGAACGTCATGAGAGTAGACGTATCGATAACCAGCTTCGTGGACGTTCTGGTCGTCAAGGTGACCCAGGTGAATCTCAATTCTTCCTCAGTCTCGATGATAATCTATTACGTATTTTTGGTGGAGAGAAAATCAGAAACATCATGAATAAACTAGGTGTTGAAGATGGTGAATACATCGACTCTAAAATTGTGACACGTTCTGTTGAAAAAGCTCAGAAAAAAGTTGAGAATCAACACTATGAATCTCGTAAACATATCTTAGAGTATGATGATGTTGCCAACCACCAACGTAAAGCTATCTATGCCTTTAGAAACCAACTCCTTGACCCTGAGTTTGACATTGGTGAAAAGATTAAAGAGAACCGTGAGGAGTACATCGCACACCTTATGGCAGAAGCTGAGATATTTGAAGGTATGCCTACAGAAGACTTTGATGTTGAAAAACTCGCAGCACTGATAAAAGAAGAGTTGCATATAGAAGTAGATGCAGCAGAGTTCAAAGGTAAAGAAGTAGAAGAGATGACTACCATGATACGTAATATGATGGAAAACCTCTACGAAGCGAAAATGGAACCAATTGACCCTGAACAACGTAAAGAGATAGAGCGTATCTTGTATCTTCAAGTACTTGACCCACAATGGAGAGACCACCTTTATGAGATGGATGTACTTAAAACTGGTATCGGGCTTAGAGGTTATAACCAAAAAGACCCACTCACAGAGTACAAACAGGACTCATACAAACTCTTTACTGACCTAGTAACACGCATCAAACTTGAAGCTGTTAAAACCCTACAGTTGGTACAGTTTGACTTTACCACAGCCGAAGAGGAAGAAGCAGCAGTTGAGCATATCAGAGAAGAATTGGAAGCAGATGTAGCTGAAGCTACACTCAACCAATCGTACGAAGAAGGTACTATTGCTGAAGATTCAGAAAAGCTTACACCACAAAGAGCAGCAAAAAAACCAAAGAGAAATGACCCATGTCCTTGTGGATCTGGTCAAAAATACAAAAATTGTTGTGGAAAGAGTGGGCCAAAAAAAGGACTATTGGCATAATGCACAAAGCCATCCCCTCGCCTAATAAAAAATTTATTAGGCACATCATCAAGCACTACCTTAAGTACGACAAAGAAAATCCTTTTATTTTTATCTCCGCGATGTTAGCCTTTTTGGGTATCGCTGCAGGTGTGATGGTACTGATGATAGCCATGGGGATTATGAATGGTACACAAAAAGAGTTTTCTAAAAAACTTTTTGTAATGAATTATCCACTTACTATACTTCCATTAGCAGAAGATACAGTCAATGACCAACTCATAGAAAAACTTTCAGGGCAATTCCCCTCACTGAAATTTTCACCCTACTATACCACACAGGTCATTACCAAAAACGATGGCGCTGTTCAAGGTTCACTGCTCTATGGTGTTGACGCCCAAAAAGAAGCTGAGATTAACCACATTTTTAAAGAGGCAAAAGGGACATCCAAGAGTAAATTCAGAGTCGTTGTAGGAGAAGGACTCTCCTATGAGATGAATGCACGTGTAGGAGACAAGGTAACCCTATACTTCTCAGAACAACAAGCCATAGGTTTTGGAACGATGCCTTTACAAAAACGTTTTGTAGTAGATGGTGTCTTTAAGTCTGGACTGAAAGCCTATGATAAAGCTATCATGTACACCTCACTTGAAGCCTTTGAAAAGCTCCTAAAACGTACCCCTGGCAGCTACGATGGTCTGCATGTCTATACAAAAAACCCTATTGACAAAATAGATGCTATTAAGGCTACACTACCTGAAATGGTAGTTATAGAAGGCTGGTGGCAGCAAAATGGTAACTTCTTTGCTGCCATGGAGATGGAAAAGAAAGCACTTTTCTTAGTGTTACTGCTCATCATACTTGTAGCCTCTTTAAACATCATCTCTTCACTACTCATGACAGTCATGAGCAGAAGAAGAGAAATCGCGCTTATGCGTACACTAGGAGCCACAAAAACAGAGATAAAATCTATTTTCTTTAGACTTGGACTGGTCATTGGTTCAGCTGGTATCATCGCGGGAACTCTGCTTGGGGGGTTAGGTATCTGGATACTCACCACCTTTGACCTCATCTCTATGCCTGAAGATGTTTATGGTACAAGTAAACTTCCTGTTGACCTTACCATGGGTGACTTTAGTTTTATCATTATAGGTACAAGTATCATCATTCTTCTCTCTTCTCTCTACCCTGCTAAAAAAGCTTCACAAACAGATCCATTGGTGGTTTTACGTAACGAATAACACGCGTATAACAATTCTGTGACAATGTACTGATATACTTCTGGAATTATATCACTATATTAGGAATTATTATGACAAGGTCAGACATATTACAAGAAACAAATAAAGCAAAAATTGCCCACAAACGTTGGGTTAAACGTGCAGATCACCTTATTTCAGGTTTACCTGTAGATAAAGAGTTCATACCATTGGAAGCAACAAGCTGTGGTTTTGGTAAATGGCTCTATTCTCAAGGTACAGAACTTCGTACACTAGAAGCGACAAGATACATTATAGATGAAATCGAACATCATCATGATGATGTACATGATATGTATGGAGAGATCTACAAGCTCTATTTTGTAGTTCCAGAGAATAAAAGTTTTTTATCGAAAGTTCTCACATTTAACAGTAAAAAAGTGACAGAAAAAGATAAAGACAAAGCAAAATCCTATTTTAGACAACTAAAACAGTCATCAGAAGAGTTACTCGCATTGCTTGATAAACTTGAAGTCGCAAGTCAACATATGACCTATGAGCAACTTTTACATAAGGTCTAAAACCTACTAAATAAAAAGATTTTTTTCTTTTTTTTATAAAAGTGACAATTGGATGACATTGCTAAGATACAATGCCATTATGAAAACTGAATTAGAAATTGAAATTAAAAAAATCCGTAAGCAACTCCATATCTATGGACTCACAGAAGAAGAAAAATCTCTTCTGAGAAAAAAACTAGCTGTGCTTAAAGTAAAACTTAAGGAACAAAGAGAAAACTCAATCAAACAGGTCTAACATTTTGTTGCCACCCTCAAAGACATCAAATACTGATGTCTCCTTCTCATCTTCAAAGACATTAAACGGTGAGTCTTCAAACATGCCAAACATCGTGTTATACATTTTTGAACTTTTATAGACCATACCTGAACTAAACTCTGCAGATTGTCCAGAGTATTTCATACCCTTGAAAATGGTATTACCAGTATCTTGAATACCTCCAAATATACCTATACCAAAGAGAGATTTTTTCTTCTTTTTCTTTTCATTAAACCCAAAAACCGAAGGCATCCCCCAACTCTCGCCCTCTTCTAAGCCAACCGTATCATAAAAACTGTTCAGAGTACCGGAAAAAGAGTATCCATCATCGTCATCATTATCATCATCTGAGAGTCCCAGTTTTTTTGTTATAGTAGAAAACCCTGAGCTAATGTCATCACTTATACTACTACTTTTAGAAGCCACAAGAGACTCAACTGTATCAGGTTTGTTTGTCTCTAAAAGTGCTTCTTTAGATGAAGTATCAAAATCCAGATTAAGCTCATGACGAATACGCTCTAGTTTTCTCTCTTTAGCTGTAGGCGTATGGATATGTAGTTCTTTTCTAATATCTGCTGCGCGTAGCTCCAGCTCTGCAGCTTCTTGTGCTGAAATCTTTGCAAATAGAAAAACAGTAAGTCCTGATATAAGTAATAGATATTTATTCATAATTTTATTATACTCTATTTTTTATTATCTGTTTTTGGTTTTGGCTGTTTTGGGGTTAAAAGTTGCCCCGGTGCTTCAATAGTACGTTTGATAATCTCTAAAGGATAAGAGAGTATATCTTTTGCAGCAGAAACAGATACATCTGGTTTGTCCAAACTACCTGTAATTTTAAGTCCCACTGTTACACTTTTATCTTTTTCGACCAAAATGTAACCCACAAGAGGAATACTACCAACTACTTTTCCCAATTCACGTGCAACTTGTATACCCAATTCAACATTGATTGTTTTTTTCTTTAAATCCAGTTCACCTTTACCGACAATCGTCGCAGAATCACCTTTAATGTAGATAGAATCAAACACAATTTTATCTGTCTTAATCATACGATACTCCACCACACCAGACTCAATAGTAAATCCTTCACTAGAATATCCTGGTTTGTGCAGTGTAGCCAATGCAGGGATAGTGTTCACAAAGGCTAAAGTATTGTTATAGGCTTTAAAGCCTTTCATGACACCACCCTCAACAATAATCTCACCCTTCATCACCTTTGAAGGCACACCTATTTTTGTAATAGAGTAACGCCCATCCTGTAAACCATAAAAATTGATAAGTGGCTGTAAGACCTTGTCTTTAATACGTAATGCCTGTAGTGTCAAGACATCATTCACTTTTGTAAACTTGACTATGTCCCCATCTGTACTACCTATAGCTTTAATGTCACCATTGTTTTTCACTTCAACATCATAGCTATCAGTGTTGAGACTATAATCATCATATCTCAAATGACTTTTCTTTCCTATAATGACTAGTTTTGTACCTTTTTTTACTTTTTTACGCTTTTTTACACTTTTACTCTCTTGCGCTAAAAATTTTTTCAAATCAATATTAATACTCTTTAAAGTAAGTCTAGACTTTGATTTTTGATAATACAATCTATCATTAAACGCATAAAACTGAACATCATTCTCTGTTACCTTGCCATGGTAAGGAACACTGGCAAAACAGGCATCCTCTTTTTCATATAAAAAACACGATTTACGTTTCATTATTCCTTTAAACGTATAGGTTTTAAAATCTTTTGTTTTTAGCTCTAGATTACCACCATTTTCTATGGGTATAGCATTGCTAATGCACTGTTTTACTTTGTTCAAATCATCTATAGTCAGTATCGTTTCATCTTCGGTACTTAAAAGTTTTAGCGTATATTTTGGTACGGTGATATGTATATGATCTTTATAATTTAGCGTTACGGGTATCTTTTCATTTTTTAAAGAGATCAGTACTTCATTTTTAGCTTTCAATGTTAAATGTTTCATATCAAAAAGCATAGATGCTGTTGATTTTTGTAAATCAATATCACCATTAAGCATGCCATCATACGTGACACGTGACAACACAATATCGTTCAAATGTACTATTCCATCTGCATACGATACAGTGCCACTTTGAACAAAAAATGGGATTTGACTGACAATTATCTTACCTTTACCCAGTGTTACATCTGTTAAGACAGTGATGCCTTTATGTTTCAGAGCAATATCTAGCCTAACCGTTGCATTGACATCTCCCTGCTCTTGCATCACAGGCATAGGTATGTCATATGCAGCCAATATCTTATGCACCGTTTTATCGATAGGGCTTCGCATATGCAAATCAAGTTTTAATGTGGTATTGTCATCTCGTAAATTAACAATAGAGACGGTAGTACCATCGAGGTTACGCCCTCGGTAACGAGGTTCTTCCAAATCAAAGAAAAGTCCACCTTCATTCGTATAACTCAGTACAAAGCTTGGTGCCAAAACAGGATTAAGCCCCTCTTTAAAGTCAATACTTACATCACTAAAACGTACTTTGCCTTTTAAGATATCAAGATTTATTTGAAATGCTTTATCGACAATCGTACCCCCACCTGTAAGAGAGAGTAACTGATAACTTTTTGCCTGTACTTTATCTACTACCCAGCTTCTCACCGCAGGTACCATGGGAAATCTATCAACAACTTCTTTCAAATCAGAAAATGGATCACTCTTTAGAAAAAATGTAATCTCATCTTGTATTTTACTTGCTTCAAAATCACCAATAAAATTATTCAGTGCAAACTTCCCCTTTGTCGCTAATATATCCTCATGCAAGTCATATCTAAATGTACCTCTCATCGTCACATTTTGATCTTTTAGCAGAAGTATAGGTATCTCACCTATGAGCATCTTACCCTCTCTATGCACATTACCACATACAAGATAGTCCTTACTGCTTAACTGAAGGATGTTGTCATAAAAATAAATACCCAAAACGTTGTTATCAAATACAATTTTTTTCAAATCAATATGTTCGAAGAAGGTTAGAACGTATTTAATACTCTCAAGTGTTTCATCAATACGGTCAAAGGAAGGATTTTCTTTACGCTGTGGGATAACGACTTTATCTGCTTTGAGGGTGAGCTTTTTATCAAGTTTGATGTATAATCCATCAACACGGTAGCCAGATGCTTTGAAAGTATCTATTTTTACACCCACGCTGAGCCATGCGAAGAGTGCGATAAAAAGGATAATGAAAAAAATGAGTGTATTTCGTATCAGAACATGGATGGCATGGGCAGAAAACATTGCACTCGTCTTAATCATCTCATTTGCCTTTTATACTACACTTCCTGTTAAGACCACAAAAGCGCTTTTGGTGCCACAAGGTTCTATTAGTCATATTATAACACAGTTAACTAAACAAGGTTATGCCCTCTCAAGTATCGATAAATACCTCTTAGTCCTCATGGGACAGCCGCAAAGTGGGTGGGTAAATATAGGAGAGACAGAACTTAACAGGATTGATTTTCTCTATAAACTCACCACTGCAAAAGCCAAAATGGAGAAAGTAACACTCATACCAGGCGAGACAAAAACACTTTTTTTAGAGACCTTGGCAAAACAGTTACATCTTGACAAAGATAAACTAGAAACCTATTACAAAACATTTTCTGCCTTCCCCGAAGCAGGTATCTACGCAGATACCTACTATGTACCTTATGGTATCAGCGAAAAACACCTCATGCATTTTCTCATCACCCAGTCTGAAGAGAAGTATAAAGAGATTTCTAAAAAAGTATATGGTACCTACAGTCAAAAGCAGTGGTTAAACATACTCACAGTCGCTTCCATTGTACAAAAAGAAGCCGCCAATGCCAAAGAGATGCCCATCGTCGCTTCTGTCATTTATAATCGTCTCAAAAAAGGGATGCCGCTCCAAATGGATGGTACACTCAACTATGGTAAATTTTCACATACCAAAGTCACACCGGAACGCATCAAAAATAATACCACACGTTTCAATACCTATAAATACAAGGGCTTACCACCCTCCCCTATAGGTTCTGTCTGCTTAGCAGCACTCAAAGCTGCCATGAAACCGGCAAAAACAGACTATCTTTACTTTATGAAAAATGCCAAAGGTGTGCATGACTTTACAAAGAGCTATAAAGCACACCGAAAAAACATCAAAAAAGCCCGTTAAAACCAGATAAGATGAATAATATTCAACACCAACATAGAGATAAACCCTACTTTATAAACCATCTTTTCATTACGTTCTATAAATGATGTACCTTTATCAAAGTATGGTTTTACTTTCTCTGGATTTGTTACTTCATATTGCATCTCTGAGTAGTTATGGTAGCGTTTATCTGTATCGGTTTCTAGTGCTCTTAAAATAACAGACTCTAACCATTTTGGTATCTTTGGGTTAAGCTTAGTAGGCTCTTTTATCTTCTTTTCAAAACTAGGTGTTTGAAAAGGTTCTATCTCCCCAAAAGGATACCTTTGTGTCAGTGCTTCATAAAGAGTAACCCCTATAGCATACACTTCTGTCTGTTCATTGACAGGTGACTGTCTAAAGCGCTCAGGTGCTAAGTAACTAGGTGTTCCGGCACGTGTCACGTTGGAGTATGCTTCTGTAATACTTCCAAAATCTACCATCTTAAACACAAGTTTACCCTTACGCTCAGTCACGATGATATTTTCTGGTTTTATATCTCCATGTAACAAGTCTAGCCTAATGAGAAACTGTGACATTTTCAGTAAAAACACGGCAAGTTCTACTGACATATCCACAGAGAGAGGCTTTTTCTGGGTAAACTCTTTAAGTGTTTTCCCTTCCACAAATGCCATAATGTAGTAACGGTGTGTACGGTTTTTAGGTACGACTGCCTTAGGAAAAAACCCTGCTTTAAGTCGCTTAGCCATCCATACCTCTTTGACAAATAAATCAAGCATCACCTCATCATCTAACGCTTCATAAGGGACAAACTTGATGACATACTTCAGCCCTCTTTTTTCACACAACCACGTACGATTGTTTTGAATGAGTGGTTTAAGGAGTTTGTATCCGTCTATTTCATCCCCAATTTTATAATGCTCCTGCACTATCAAGTCTGACTGCTTAAACTTTAGGCGGGGGTCTAGGTCTTTTATCTCTAAAACGACAGCGGTTGTGTCATCGGGTAAATCATCATTATTTTTTTTAGAGGCTTTTTTCACTAAAAAAGAAGCCCCCATCATTAAACCATCAGCTATCTCATTTTGTGTCAGTTCATTGTAGAGTCCATCAGAACATAAAAGTATCTGGTCTCCTGATTGTAAGTTGTTTTCAAAATAGTATGGTGAGACATTCTCTTCAAGCCCCATGGCAGAAGTCAATACATTTTCCATACCCTCTTCATCCATTGCATGGTCATGGGAGAGTTGGGCAAACTGTCCATTACGCTGTAAGTAAATACGACTGTCACCCACATTGGCACCATAGAGTCTATCTCCCTCTATCACTACAAGTGTAAGTGTCGTCACGAATTCTTCACGCTCATACTCTTCCATCGACTCCATAAACAACACACGGTTAATGTTATCGATAAAATGTTTAATAGATTTTTCCATAAACCAAGATTTGGGTCTATTTTTAAGAGAGTGTACTAAAAAATGACAGGTACGTTTGGCTGCCTCTGCCCCCTGTATGGCAGAGCCCACACCATCACATACCACTGCCACGGTAATGGTATCCATCACCTTTATTTCAAAAAAATCATCCCCTTGAAGCTGTGTACCTTTCGCAAGTGTAAGACCTGAAGTTTCGATGTTTTGTTTGGACATGGCTTTGCCTTTGTGATATTCTAAATTATATGATAAAGATTATGACATAATTTAAAATAATTTTATCTATGAGTGTTCTCTCGCTCCCATCGTCCCCGATGGGAGTGTATATGAGAAAATAGGTGGAATAAAAAACTCCTGTATGTGTTCCCACCGAAGACGGAGGGAACAAGCGAACTCATTATATAATTCCCCCAGAGTTTACACCCCAAGTTGTTCTCCATCTTGTCTTCACCAACGAGATAGCACCAATAGCAAGAAGCACAAGTGCTGCAAAGATAAAGAACCCTATAGAGTAACTGTCAAATGTTCCTTTAGCCCATCCAAGTGTTTTCACGAGGAATGTACCACCGATTCCTCCAGCAGCACCGATAAGTCCTGTCATAATACCGATGTCTTTACCAAACCTTTGTGGTACTAGTTGGAATACTGCACCATTTGCCATACCAAGACTTGCCATAATGACAAAAAGCACAGCTATGGCTACCCAGAATGGGAGATGTACTAAACCACTAAGTGCTACAAGCACCAAGACGATACCAAAGAAAATATAAAGCGCTTTGATACCTCCCATTTTATCAGCAACACCACCACCAACTGGACGAAGTATCGCCCCAGCAAAAATAGTCAGTGCCCCAAAGTACCCTGCGATGACTTTTACGTTTGATTCGTTAAATACATCTAATCCAAAGGCTGACATATCTGCTTGATAGGTGTTCATCAAGTAGACTTTCATGTAGTTGGCAAACCCTACAAATCCACCAAAACTTACAGCATAGAAGAGCATAAACCACCATGAGTCTCTGTCTTTGAGTAGTTTCCAGTAGTCACTTAACTTTTTAGGTCTTGCTTTATACACAGACTCTGGTGCATTTTTAGCCAAGAACATATACATCACAAATACAAGTAAAGAGAGTACTCCACCGACTAAGAAGACCGCTTCCCATCCAAACTTCTCTGCGATTTTGGGAGCAAACAAGAAGTCAATAACCACACCTACATTCCCTGCTCCTGCAATACCAAGTACAATACCTTGGAGTTTAGGTGGATACCACTGTCCAGCCTGTGGAAGGGCTACGGCAAATGATGCCCCAGCAAATCCAAGTCCAAGAGCGACTACCAAAAGCTCATTATAGGTGATGGTTGCAGCACCTCTAAAGTATGCATAAAATAGTACAGAGATGACGATAGACTGTGCAATGAGTGCTGTAAGTTTGGCTCCCAATTTATCCACACCGAACCCTAGAACAATACGAAGTAATGCGCCAGAAAGTATAGGGACAGAAAGAAGCGTTGCCTGTTGACCAGCATTGAGTACTTCACCATGAGATGCTAAAGACTCACTAATTTCAGTCACAAGTGGACCAAGCATAGTCCACACCATAAATGAGAAATCAAAATATAAAAATGCTGCAAAGAGTGTAGGTGCGTGTCCCTGCCCTTTGAGTGCTTTAAAACCTGTCATATTGATAATCCTTTAAATAAATATTACGCGAAGTATACTATAAAATTATACATATCATAAGTGAGTTATTGATTAATTTTTAATCACTTAAATAGCCTTAAGATTAGGAAAATAAGGAGATAACACAATATAGTCTATATATAAATTGTTTATTTTTTAATCAGTATAAATATAAATAAATAATAAAATAAAGATATAATAACTCCTATATAAGGGCACCGTATAGTAAAGTACCCATAAACCAATCAATATATTTACCAACAAGTGAGAAAAAATGACAATTTTAGAAAAAGCCTTAGAAGCAAGAAGTAAGAAAGTAAATAAAGTTGAAGCGACCAAAGCACTCAAAATGCCTATGGATGTCTATGCAAAACTTGAAGAGATAGCCGCAGGCGGATATGAAAACCTTGCTCCCGAAGATGGTGGATACTTTTTAAAATGTTTTGGACTCTTTGACAAGTATGAAGACTTTATGCTTCGTGTACGTGTACCGGCAGGTCAGTTAACTTACGAACAGGCAAAACGCATCGGTGAAGTAGCAAAAGAGTATGGTAATGACTATATCGATATCACCACACGTATGCAAATTGAACTGCGTTACTTGCAGATAGCAGACATCGCCAAAGTTTTGGTATCACTTAAAGAAGTAGGTATTACTACATTTCAAACAGGAGTAGACAACCTGCGTAACATTGTTACTGACCCACTCGATGGCATCGCTTATGACAATATCATTGAGACTATGCCTATTATCGAAGAACTTCAAAATATCTTTTTAGAAAACCCTGAGTGGATTTCAGTGTTGCCTCGTAAATTTAATACAGGTATCATCGGATCACTCTCTAACTCATGTAACATCTTTGGGCATGACTGTAACTTTGTCTTGGCACAGAAAGATGGTATCTTTGGGTTTAACATCTATCTTGGTGCACGTGTAGGTATGCAAGCCAAAGGTGCAAACCTTTTTGTCACCGTAGAAGAAGCACCTCATTTTTACAAGGCACTCATCAGCCTCTTTAAAACTTACGGATATAGAGACAACCGTAACAAAAACCGTCTCATCTTTCTCATTAATGACATTGGGATGGATGCACTCATCGATGCTATCAAAAAAGAGTCTGGGCTTACTTTTGCACCAGCTGGCACAACTATGGTACAGTCACAAAACATTGCTCTTGGCTCAAACAAAGTACTCGGGCGCAATGGCAAGATGAATTACAAGATTATCATTCCATCGGGGATTTTTACAGGTTCTGACATGATGGCAGCTGCTGAGAGTGCTAACACGTATGGCGATGGAAACATTAGACTTACCTATGACCAAAATCTCTATATTGTCAATATTCCTACAGAAAACCTATCTGCTTTGGAATCAAGTGATATTGTCTCAAGTTATGCAAAATTCAATAACCTTTACTTTGCAGACATGATAGCCTGTGCAGGTATAGCCACTTGTACCTTTGGTGTTATTCCTAACAAGCCTGATGCTATAGAGATGGCACACTTTCTCAACTCTGAAGTTGCCATAGAAAATGCCAATGTACGTATGAACTGGTCTGCCTGTCCTAAAGGGTGTGGTGTGCATGGCATAGCAGACATTGGTTTTGAGGGGTGTAAAGCAAAGTTAAGTGATGGTACCCGTGTCGATGGAGTACACATTTATTTAGGTGGTAAAATCACCCGTGAAGCGAAAGAAGCACATACACTGCATAAAGCACTACCTATCACTGAAGCAAAACACCACGTGAAGTATCTGCTAAAGACTTATGCATCACACAAACAAAGAGGGGAAACCTATGAAGCTTTTGATGATAGATTTTTATCACGCAACTATAGTTTACAAGCCTTGGCATTTTTTACCAAAATAAACTACATCCTCAATGAGAAGTTAGGGTTAGATGTAATATTTGAACTAGAAAAAGAGCCTAAAAGTAGTAAAAGAGAAGAGTATGAACTCTTTACTTTTGGACTTCAACTCTTTAAACTTCTTACAGGAGAGAAAAGATTTGAGTCAGTCATTGGATTGGAAGCAACCAAAGTACGTCCAAGAAAAATAAAAAGAGATGAAGTTACTAAACTCAACGCTAAAGTACCTGTAAAACTCTCAGAAGTCATTTACAATATGACACACGAAAAAAAGAGTGAAAGAGCCTCTGTCTTTTCTGAGTTATTAGTGGCATTGAAAGAAGTATAATGGCTGTAGAACCACTTACAGAAAATACACCCTTATCTGACTTCATCAACCACAAAACCAACACAGGTATGCAGTGCGGTAACTACTCCATTGACTTACCGGAGCTTAAAGATGGTGAGCAGTACCGTTTTCACTTCGATGCAACTGCCTGTGTGGGGTGTCACTGTTGTGAAGTAGCTTGTAACGAACAAAATGCAAACCCCGATGACATCAAGTGGAGACGTGTAGGTGAAATGGAGATGGGAGAGTTCCCAGATACCCTGCAACTCTTCAACTCTATGTCATGTAACCACTGTATAGAGCCTGAGTGTCTCAAAGGCTGTCCTACAGAGAGTTACATCAAACTAGACAACGGTATCGTCTGGCATGATGATCCTAGCTGTATCGGGTGTCAATACTGTACATGGAACTGCCCCTATGAAGTGCCTACGTTCAATAAAGAACGAGGCATCGTCACCAAATGTCATATGTGTGTAGACAAGCTAGAAGCGGGACAGACACCTGCCTGTGTACAAGCCTGTCCAAGTAATGCCATAGAGATAGAAGTTTTTAATGTCAAACAATGGCTCGATGAAGATATGGCAAAGGAAGGTGTCGCACCACACTTGCCAAATATAGACATCACAAAACCAACCACGCGTTACACCCTACCAGAACTCAAAGAGGGAGAGGAGTTACGCATCGCAGATGAGCATCTTCTCAAACCTGCACACTCTGAGTTACCGCTAGTCTTTATGACAGTACTTACTCAAGTGAGTTTGGGTGCATTTTTGGCTCTATTTTTAGGACAACTGCTCTTTAGCTTAGGATTTAACCTCCCTAAGCCAAACCTAGTCATGGCAGCCCTCGCCTTTTTACCAGCAGCCATTGGCTTGCCACTCTCTGCCCTACACTTAGGCAGACCAGGCATGGCGATGATGGCGATGAAAAACTGGCGTACCTCATGGCTCAGCCGTGAAGCCATCGCCCTTGGGGCATTTACAGGCTTGGCATCACTTGTGGCGGTACTATACTTCCTAGACGTTAGTGGATTTGGACTTCTATTTACTGAAGCTATCACCCTAGCCATAGGTATCTACGGGATCTATGCACAGTCGATGATATACCGCATCAAAGCACGCCCAAGCTGGAACAGAAAAGCTACCACTAAAAAGTTCTTTGGTTCAGGCTACATCGGCTTTTTACTCATAGCCACTGCCCTACTCATAGCCAACGGTGCACAGGGTGTTATGGTACTCCTAGCCATCACCCTACTTGTAGGCATGTTACAAGCCTTGGTCATACTAGAAGAGGTGATGTTCTACCGTCACTTAGACAAAGAAGACCCACTCTACTACCAATACAACAGAAGCCGCATCCTGCTTCAGGAACATTTTGGTACAGTAAAGAAGTTTAGAGTCTACTCTTTGGCTCTGTTTGGGCTAGGTTTACCATTGCTTGCCATCTTGTTTACAGCTAGTGGTTTGGTAGGACTTGCCATTGCTACATTGCTCATAGCAACACTTGGTGCATTCGCATCAGAACTCAGTGGACGTTACCTATTTTACAGAACGGTTGTACCACTAGGACTAGCAGGGAATTTCTTTGCTGGGAATCAAAGACACTAAGAAAGCCGTTTTATAAAAGATAACTGAAACCGCAGAAAAAAGTGAGATAAACATAGGAATTTCGTTTCCTTTTTGAAGTACTCTGATTGAAGAGTACTTTGAAGATGAAATATTCATCTAAAACAATAATAGAAGTATTGGCTTGTTTGTGTGCCAATATGAGAGATTGTTGTAAGTTCTTTAACAATTTATT
>VCAW01000180.1 GCA_013607775.1 Campylobacterota bacterium
ATCTTTTATATAATATAAATATAGGTTATTTATATTATAAATTTTCTTGATTTATATCAAATTTTTCCCTTTTTTAAAATGTTATAGTAAATATGTTTGATGGTTTTAATAAAAAAACTTATTGAAGCTTGAACAAAAAAAGGAGTGATTTAGAGTAATCTAAATCTGTTTTAAATCGTAATTTAGAGGAGGAAAGATGAATTACAAACTCAATAAATTTGCATCTCTTGTTCTTGGGTCGGCATTGGGTATGACAACACTTTTTGGTGGAAATACTTTGCAAGACATCATGAAAGAGAGAGGGTTGTCGCATCAAGATATGCTTGCTGCAGCAAAAACATATACACCGAGTGGTGGACGGGACAAATATATCGTATTTAGTTCAGGTGGGCAATCTGGACAAGTGATGGTCTATGGTGTTCCTTCTATGAGAATACTCAAATATATTGCAGTCTTTACACCAGAGCCATGGCAAGGGTGGGGGTATGATGATGATACCAAGAAAGTACTTGCACAAGGTAACATTAGAGGTAAAAAAATTACTTGGGGGGACACACACCACCCAGCACTGTCTGAAAAAGATGGTAAATATGATGGAAAATGGTTAGTCATTAATGATAAAGCAAATCCAAGACTTGCGGTCATTGATTTAAAAGATTTTGTAACCAAACAGATTGTGGTAAATCCTGTGTTTAAATCAGATCATGGTGGAGCATTTTTTACACCTAACTCTGAACATATCCTTGAAGCATGTCAATATGCGGCACCTTTAGACAATAACTATCATCCTATAGAAGAATATAAAGAAACCTATAGAGGTGGTGTAACTGTTTGGAAATTTGATCCAAAAATTGGACGTATTGATGAGAAAAAATCATTTACGATAGAGATGCCTCCTTATATGCAAGATCTCTCAGATGCAGGTAAAGAAGCAAGTTTTGGTTGGGGATTTACCAACTCATTTAACTCAGAGATGTACACTGGGGGTATCGAAAAAGGACTACCACCTTTTGAAGCAGGGATGAGTCGTAACGATACTGACTTTTTACATGTCTACAATTGGAAAAAACTGGCAGAATTGGCAAAAGATGATAAAAATGTAAAAATTGTCAACGGTGCAAGAGTAGTTCCTATAGACGTGGCAGTGAAAAATGATGCACTGTTCCTTATTCCTGAACCAAAATCACCTCATGGTGTGGATGTTTCACCTGATGGTAAATATATTGTTGTGTGTGGTAAACTAGATACGCATGCTACGGTATTTGATTTTGCAAAGATTCAAAATGCTATCAAAAATAAAGACTATGCAGGGAAAGATCCTTATGGTATACCTATTTTGGATTTGAAAAAAACGATGCATTGTCAAGCAGAGTTGGGACTTGGGCCATTACATAACCAGTTCGGTAAAAACTGGAAAGACAAAGGTGAAATATATACGTCACTCTATGTTGATTCTCAAGTGGTTAAATGGAATTATCAAACCTGTAAAGTAGAAGACAGACAAAATGTAAATTACAACATTGGACACCTTTGTGGAATGGAAGGTAAAACGGAAGATCCTCAGGGAGAATATATCATTGCATTAAACAAATTGGCGATTGATAGATTTAATGAGATTGGACCATTACACCCACAAAATCACCAATTGATTGATGTGAAGAGTAAAAAAATGCAATTGCTTTATGATATGCCAGTGCCATTAGGTGAACCACATCAAGCTGTAGCGATTAGAGCAAGTAAACTCCATACGGAAGTACGTTACAAAATGGGTACCAATGCCTTTACTGGGGAACAGCATGAAGGGAAAACACTCGCAGGTCAAGAAAAAATTGTGAGAAAAGGAAACCATGTTTATGTCTATGGTACTGTGGTAAGATCACATATCAATCCAGAACATGTCACTGTAAATAAAGGTGATACGGTAACTTTCTACTTGACAAATCTTGAAAGAGCAGAAGATGAAACACATGGTTTTACTGTGGATACCTATAATATCCATACTTCACTTGAGCCAGGGAAGACTGTAGCTGCGACATTTAAAGCAGATTTAGAAGGGGTATTCCCTTACTACTGTACAGAGTTTTGTTCCGCACTTCACTTAGAAATGATGGGGTATCTTTTAGTGAAAGATCCAAACAAAAAATACACATCAGCTAAAAAACTTAAAATGGCTACTATGAATCCTGAACAACTCAAAAAAGAGTATGATCAAACAGTAGCAGTGAATACGGCTACAGATAAAGTGATTCAAAGTGTTGTGAAATTCTTGAAAGATAACCATTACGAGAAGTACCCAACAGTCAAAAATCTTGCAACAGATGCACTTGATCAGTATGGAAAAATTGCTGAAGAGAAGAAAAAATCTGATGAAGCAGTGAAAGCTGGAGATATGAATAAAGCGATTCTCTTTGAAAACATGATTTGGCAATATATGGTTAAAACTGCTGATGTTGGTATAAGAGCAAAAGATCTTTTAGTTAAAAAAGTTGCTAAACCTATGAATGAAGCAGCAGCACGCGGTGAAGAAGCCTATAAAGAAGGTGGATGTAACGGATGTCACGTGATTGGAAAAGTAAGTTCTGGACCAGATTTGACAGGAACACTACAAAGACATGAAAATGGTGAAAAATGGGCTAAACAATGGATTATGCATCCTGAAACAATGTATGACAATGTCTATATTAAGTCTATGATTAACTACTTTAATTTAAGAATGCCTAACCAAGGTATGACAGAACAACAAACAGATGATATCATTGAATATCTCAAATGGATTGATGAGAACGCAAATCTCTTTTAATCTTTAGCGCTACACGAGAGGGATAACCCCTCTTTTGTAGTAGATACTTTCATTTGCATAGCTAAATCTCGTTTTATTTGATGTTTATCAAACTACTGCTATGGGTTTTCCTATAGAATAGGCGTATATGTAGGCATCTTAAAAATTTCATGGAAGTTTTTAAGATACTTATTGAAAAGGAGTTATCATGAGTTCACTTGTAAAATCAAAAGTATTTGCATTGTTAGCGTTGGGAATTTTACTGTATTGGTTTGTTATCCCCGCAGTGCTTACACATAATATTGTTGAAATGGGACGTCAAGGAAAAGGAGAGCAACTCTCTAATCTAACAATAAAGAGTTGGGATTTTTTCCAAAATGGGCGATACGTTTCTCCTAATATTCCCAAGGAGGATGCAAATAATCTTAAAAAAATGATTGAAGATGATATGGAGTTGAATGTGGTTACTGCCCCTATTTGGTATGTTTCACTCGAAGCCCCTAATTATCCAAAAGATGCTTTTCCAGAGGGAATACCTGTATTTTATCACTTTGATGGTTTCTCTGGTGATGTCCATGAAATGAATACGATTAATCACTATATCGGTATGGATCCTATGGAAAGAGGTGCACCTTATCTTCGTATGCTTGCACCGTATGCACTTATTTTTGTTGCATGGATTATTGCTATGTTCATGATTTATAACAATCGGATTTTGAATCTTTTAATGCTTGTCCCTATTGTTTTACCTGTGGTCTTTTTAGGGTTCTATTCCTATTGGTTGTATTGGTTTGGACACCATATGCATGCCTGGGGTGCATTTAAAATAAAACCTTTTACCCCTACGGTCTTTGGTGATGGGAAAGTGGCACAATTTACGACACATTCCTACCCTAGTATCGGTTTTTGGCTACTTGTGGCTATCAGTATTTTAAGCCTTCTGGCTTTGGCAGCAAAAAGAAAATATCAAAAAAATGAACAAGTAGCATAGTGATGACAAAAAATATAATAGTCTTCATCTATGTAGTGATACAGTTTGCCTACGCAAATAATGTCTTACAAGAAGCTATTAATAAAGCCAAGGCAGGTTCTAAACTAGACTTGCCTGCAGGTATTTACCATGGTAATATAGTGATTGACAAACCACTGATTATCGATGGTAAAAATCAAAAGGCAATCATTGAAGGGGATGGTAACGGTACAGTTATCACTATACGAAGTTCAGGGGTGAGCATTAAAAATCTCACTATTAGACACAGTGGGGCGGAACATGAGAGGGTAGATGCAGGTATCTCTTTATCCAAAGTGGAACAGTGTACGATAGAAAATTGTAAGATTGTTGATTGTCTTTTTGGGATTGATATGGCAGAAGTATCAAAATCAGAAATCAATGGTAATTATATTGAATCAAAACCTTTTGACTTGGGAGTGAGAGGAGATGGTGTTCGTTTGTGGTACAGTAATGACAACCACTTAAGTCATAATCATCTTTATAAATCTCGTGATTTTGTGGTATGGTATTCCCATGGTAATCTTATAGAAAAAAATAGAGGTGAATATGGACGCTACTCTTTACATTTTATGTACACAGGTAAAAATATTGTAAAAAATAATGTGTACAAACATAATACTGTGGGTATCTTTTTTATGTATTCTCAAGACACAGTGGCGACAGGAAATGTGATTGAAAATTCTTTAGGTACTACAGGGATGGGTATAGGAATGAAAGATGGGAGTAATTTTATACTAAAAAATAATACCATTATTTACTGTGCCAGAGGTCTTTTTATCGATAGATCACCTTATGAACCAGATACCGTAAATATCATAAAGAATAATCATATTGTGTATAACAGTGAAGGCATACATTTTCACTCTTTGAGTCTACATAATACCTTTACCAATAATACTTTTAAAGGCAATATTGAAAATGTGGTAAATGACTCATATAACACAGATGTGGATAAAAATACTTTTGATGGAAATTACTGGGATGATTATGAAGGATTTGATAAAAATAAAGATGGTGTGGGTGATGGAGCATATACTTTTTATGCCTATGCAGACAAAGTGTGGCTGTTGAATCCAAATATTAGATTCTTTTATGGTTCTCCTGTGATTTCTATCTTAAATTTTTTAGCAAAACTGGCACCTTTTTCTGAGCCTGTTTTACTGGTAAACGATAAACATCCCAAAATGTTTGAAGGAGAAGTATGATGCATGAAAAAGAGAATAAAATGACTCCAAAAAATGATAAAAAAAGACGACAATTTATGAAACAAATGACTGGGCTTGGGGTACTTGGTATCGCGGCAGCAGGTGGAATTTGGGGGGCTAAAGATTTTAAAGGTTCTCAAAACAGACTGCGTCCTCCAGGTGCTGTAGATAAAGACAGGTTTCTTTCTATGTGTATTAAATGTGGTCAATGTCTTCAGGTCTGTCCTTATGATGCAATCAAACTGGAAGATATTGATGGGGAAGCAGGTGTGGGCACTGCCTATATCAATCCTCTAGAACGGGGATGTTATCTTTGTGAAGCCTTTCCTTGTGTGCTTGCTTGTCCGACAGGTGCGCTTGATCATGAAGCAAATGTGATAGAAAAAGTACATATGGGTATGGCTATTGTTGTCAATGAATCAGCTTGTCTTGCACTGACTGGTGAAGCAGTAACCAAAGAGATGATTGGTCATATTTATGACCACACTCAAGTAATTAGTGAAACCGAAAGAGTTGCAAGAAAAGTAGAAATAGCTGACACTGATTCTGAAAAAATGGTACTACAAAAAACAGTGTTACAAAAACTCAATGAACGTGAGGGAAAGAATTGTACGCTTTGTGCAGATCTTTGCCCTTTTACGCCAGATGCCTCTTTAGCCATAGGTATGATTGATAAAAATGGTGGGTTATTTCCAGAGATTAGAGAAGCATGTGTAGGATGTGGAGTTTGTGTAGAGCTTTGTCCTACAAAAGTCTTGCAGGTTGTTCCTTATGCAACGTATGCGGATATCTACCAAAAAAATAAAGGAGCATCCCATGCATCATAAATCATTGGGCATTATCATTTCTCTCACACTAATACTCTTGAGTGGATGTGGAGAGAAACAACACACAGGAGATGCCGCAGAAGCAAAAACAGGTGCAGGTATTGTGGTAACAGAAGATGCTGTAAAGGCACTTGCAAAAGAAGAAAAAAGTAAAGAGAACAGTGGAAAGTTTTATTACTCTTATAATAAAGAAAAAAAAGAGAAAGAAGAGGTCAAGGTAAGAACGGAACTGGATGCGTATAGAGAGATTAAATCCCCTTATGAAAGGGTACAAATGACTTTAATGATTAAACAACTGAGTCCAGATTACCATTTATTGTGTTCTGCATGTCATGATGATTATGCCAATGGTGTTGTAGGCCCTGCATTGTTAGATAAAAATACAACCTTTATTTATGACCGTATGATGACATTTAAGACAGGGGAAAAGAAGAATCCACTTATGCAACAGTTGGTCAATAAGATTGATGCAAAGAGATTGAAAAATATCGCGAAAGAGATTGAGCGATTCAACAAAGCAATTAAAGAGATGAGGAGTAAAAGATAATGAAACACATACTAGCAGCAATAGTAACAGTATTGGCATTGGGAGCAATGTTTATGGTATACCAGTCAGACAATGAGGTACATAAGCTAAGTAAAATTACGAAGATGATTAAAAAATCACAGGTAAAAGTAAATTTAGGCAATACAACACCTATGATACAAGAGACAAAGTCACTGAATAGTGACTCCTCAGAAGCCATAACCAAAGAGCAGAATCAAAAGAAAAAAGAGCTTGATGAAAAACTTCAGGCACTTAAAAATAAAGCAGGAAATATGGCTGCATTTGAAGTGAGTTCTTTATATAAACAGAAATGTGCTTCTTGTCATGGTGTGAATGGAGAAGGGATTATTGGACCTAAACTTATTGGGGATAGTTCTGAAAAGATTTATCAAGATTTAACTGATTTTAAATCAGGTAAGAGAAAAAATTATGTGATGTATGGATTGTTGAGTAAAATGGATGATGGACAACTCAAATCACTCTCAGATGAAATAGGGTTATTTGCACAAAAACTCAAAGAGTATGAGCAACAGTAATCTAAAAAGGATGATACATGGATAGGTACAATAGTAGTATTAAAGAGATTATCAATACACCATTATTGAGTACACTATACTATAGAACCAGAGAGGGAAAGATTAGACTGACGCTACGTGCATGGAGATGGCTTAGTATATTTATTATTAATATACTTTTCTTTCTTTCCTTTCATATTGATATACAGATGCTCGAAGGTACGCTTAATGGTTCAAGACTTTTTGGATTTCATTTGATTGACCCTTTTACCGCATTGGAAATTTTTGCTTCAGAGCATCACTTCCATATTAATGTGATTATTGGAAGTGTGACTTTGATTATTTTTTATTTTCTTGTGGGTGGAAAAGCATATTGTTCTTGGGTCTGTCCTTATGGTTTTTTGAGTGAAATTGGAGAGCGTATTCATCAAAAACTTGTAAGAAAAAAGCTTATTAAAGAGCACAAGTTTAATCCTAATGTACGTTTTATTTTTTGGGCTATCTTCTTGGTTGCTGCAGCAATAGATGGTTATTTGGTTTTTGAAATCATTAATCCTATTGGCTATATGAGTCGTGCTATCACCTATGGGTGGAGTTTGGCATTTGTTTGGGTATTTGTGGTTTTAGGTATTGAGATTTTTTATTCAAGAAGGGCTTGGTGTAAATACATTTGTCCTGTAGGTACAACCTATAATATGTTGGGCTGGGTAGGGATGACCAAAGTACAATGGGATATGAATAAATGTGATCACTGTAGTGCTTGTCTCAATGCCTGTTTTGAAGAGCATGTATTAGAGTTTATTAAACCCAAACATGATAAAGAACGCTCAGAAAAAGGGATTGAAAAACAGCTTGTAATCAATGGGGATTGCACACTTTGTGGTCGATGTTTTGATGTCTGTCATACGGATGCATATAATTATGAATTTAGATTAAAGGATTTGGTATAAATGTTGGTTGTTGCTAAAGAAGTCAGTAAAATATTCATGGGAACCAAAGTACTCGACAGTGTGAATATCACTATCAACAAAGGAGATCGTATTGCGATGATGGGTCCCAATGGTGCAGGTAAAACGACTTTAGTCAGAGCGATGCTTGGGTTTTATCATATTGATACAGGAACGATTGAGGTGAATGGTTTCGACCCAGTCAAGCATAGGGTCAATGTACTGGATAATATTAGTTTTATCCCGCAGCTACCTCCTCCTGTAAAGTTAAGTATTGAAGAGCTATTAATGTATGTAGGAAAAAGTTCTGATATCTCTTATGAGAAAATATTTAGAGAGTCTAACAAAATGGATTTGGATTTAAAGAAGCACATGAAAAAACCATTTTTTAAGCTCTCAGGTGGGATGAAACAAAAACTCTTGATTGCTATTGCTTTATCAAAAAAGAGTGATTTACTTATTTTTGATGAACCCACAGCCAATCTTGATCATAAAGGAAGAGAACAGTTTTATGAACTCCTTGCAGAGATAGATACAACATGTTCTACACTTTTTATCACGCATAGACTTGATGAAATAGAGGGGTTGGTAAATCGGCAAATAACAATGGATTTAGGAAAGGTTGTAGAAGATGAAAAGATATAGTTTAATTTTATTTATGGCGGTACTGGTGGTATTTGGTTTTTTGGGATGTGAAAAAAAAAATAGAGGTGGTGTCGCTCAAATGCATTGGGATAGAGATATGTGTGAACGATGTCAAATGGCAATAAGTGAGAGAAAATTTGCTGTACAAATCATAAATCCAAAAAATCATAAAGTCTATAAATTTGATGATCTAGGCTGTGCTGTGCTTTGGCTTGATGAAGAGAAAATACCATGGAAAGAAAAAGCAATACTTTGGATTACAGATGCTAAAACGGGACAATGGATGAATGCACGTCAAGCAAACTATGTAGATGGTGCCAGAACGCCTATGGCCTATGGTTTTGCAGCATACTCTAAGAGTACGTTACCTAAAAATTCACAGAGCATTGATTATAGTCAGGTGGTACAAGCTATTGAAAAAAAAGAAAAAAGTCATAGAGTCAATAGGAAAATGAATCAATGAAAAATCTTTTCTTAATTGCTTACTTGGATATTAAAGAATCCTTACGTTCTAAATGGTTTTATGTCTATACCATTGTCTTTGGGGGATTGATGGCTCTCTTTTTTATCACAGGAGTGTCCGATTCTGTAGTAATGGGGTTTACGGGTTTAAGCCGTATGCTTCTCATCTTTATTCAGGTGACCATTATTATATTGCCTATTTTTATTCTCATCACCACAGTGAAATCCATCTCTGGGGACAGAGAAAGTAATATATTGGAGTATATGCTTTCTTTCCCTGTTTCTTTGAAAGATTACTATTGGGGTAAAATGCTGGGTCGCTTTACCGTTGTCTTTTTGCCTGTGTTCCTGGCATTAATGCTAGGGGTAATCTTTGGACTCTTAAAAGGAGGTGCCCTGCCTTGGAAAATGATATTTGTCTATTCTGCTTTGCTTTTTTCCTTAAGTTTTGTTTTTTTAGGACTGGCATTTTTCCTCTCTACCTTACTCAAATCAACAGATGTGGCATTGGGTGCCTCTTTTGTGGTATGGATAGCCTTGTTGGCATTTATCGATATTGCACTTATGGGATTGATGCTCCAAAACAGAATGAGTGATGATATGATTATTACATTAGCCATGCTCAATCCTATAGAAGTTTTTCGTATAGGGGCTATTTCTCTTTTTGACCCAGAACTCACAGTCATTGGTCCTGTAGCCTATTATCTACTTGATACGTTAGGCTCCACACTTTTAATCGTGTATGCCTTTGTATACCCCATAGCTATAGGTGTTTTACTGGCATTCTTAGGCTATATAGCATTTAAAAAGAAAGATTTATTATAAGGAGATATATATGAAAAAAAATTATCTAGGATTACTCTTAGTCACTGGGATTTTGTTCGCACAAGATACACCCTTTACCGGTAAGATTACACAACTTGCACAAAAACTTGATCCTACCTATGAGATACCTCTGAATCAATTTCCAAAATGGCATTGTGAGGCGATTCTTAAAAATGGAGAAAAAGTTGAATTTATCTCTGTGAAATCTATGATGCAAGTCTATTTTCATCAAAAATATTTTGAAAAGCATAAACTTTTAGAAGATGATATTCAATCACTCTATGTCAAAGACTTTATCAGTGGTCAGAAAATTGATGCAAAAAAGGCAGTCTATCTGTTTGGCAGCAGAACGATAGGTCCACATGGAGATGACCTGATACCTTTTTCTTCAGAGGCGAATGCCAAATTGTTTATCATGAAAAATGGTGGAACAAAGATATTGCCTTATGAAAAACTTACTATTGGGCTTATGCGTTATTTAGATACCGAATAAAGGATATGTTATGAAACGACCAGAACCTATTGATGAAGAGATAGAATTAAAAAACAATATCTATATAGAAAGCGATACTGACCTTAAAGGTATCATTACTTATGTCAATGATTACTTTGCCGAAATATCACGTTATACTCCAGAAGAACTTGTAGGACAGCCGCACAGTATTGTCCGCCATCCAGATATGCCAAAAATACTTTTTAAAATACTTTGGGATCGCATACAACATGGACACAATTTTATTGCCGCTGTAAAAAACTTAGCAAAAGATGGTAGGTATTATTGGGTATTTACAGACTTTGAAGTACTAAAAGATGAACATGATACACCCATAGGCTATAAAGCCTCAAGGAAAAAAATATCAAAATATGTCACGGATATGCTGGACCCTATCTATAAAAAACTTGTAGAAATAGAAAAAGAAAGTGGTACGTATGCTTCAGAAAAGTATCTGACAGACTTTTTAGAATCGTATGGAGATGACATTACTGTAGATAACATGCTTGAAGAAATACACAGATTGTATTAATTTTTCTAAATTTACACAGTTTCTACACTAAAACTTGGTTTATTCACCTGCAAACAAGTATTTCATATAAAATTATAAGCTTTATTATCATTTTTTTGTTATACTTGTGCGTATTTATTAACAAACTAAAGGAGTAGTCAATGGCATTATTTGACGATGTAAAAGAAGTAGTTGTTGAGCAACTAAATGTGAGCCCAGATGAGGTTAAAGAAGAGTCTAAATTCGTAGAGGATCTTGGGGCTGACAGTCTTGATGTTGTTGAGCTAGTTATGGCACTTGAGGAAAAATTCGATATCGAAATTCCTGATGATCAAGCAGAAGCAATCGCTACTGTAAATGATGCAATCAAGTTCATAGAGAACGTATAATTCTCATTTTCCCTTCGGGGAAAATTTAATGTATAGATGAGTATTTGAGTTAAATATTCATCTATATCTTATTTTAAGCACAATAGTAGGAGCACCAGTGAAAAGAGTAGTAGTGACAGGTTTGGGGATGATTAACTCTCTAGGACTAGATAAAGAGAGCGCATTTGCAGGAATTCTTGAGGGTAAATGTGGTATCAAAACCATTGAATCTTTTGATACAGAAGGTCAGTCAGTAACCATTGCTGGAGAGATAACTGATTTTGATCCACTTTCTGTATTGGATGCAAAAGAGGTAAAAAAAGCAGATAGATTTATACACCTTGGACTTGCTGCAGCGAAAGAGGCTATGGCAGATGCAAAGCTTCCTGATGATGTAGACATGGAAAGATTTGGTGTAGCATCGGCTTCAGGTATTGGTGGACTTCCAAATATTGAGAAAAACTCATTGGTATGTGGTAATAGAGGACCAAGAAGAATTTCTCCTTTCTTCATCCCTTCTTCACTTGTAAATATGCTTGGTGGATTTATCTCTATCTATGAAGGTCTTAAGGGACCTAATCTCTCTTCTGTAACAGCTTGTGCTGCAGGTACACATGCCATCGGTGAGGCTGCAAAGTCTATCATGGTAGGTACTGCAGACAAGATGTTGGTAGTAGGTGCAGAGTCAGCTATCTGTGCTGTGGGTATCGGTGGATTTGCTGCGATGAAAGCACTCTCTACACGTAATGATGATCCAAAAGCCTCTTCTCGTCCATTTGATGCAGACCGTGATGGTTTTGTTATGGGTGAAGGAGCAGGAGCACTTGTTTTAGAGTCTTATGATGATGCTGTAGCACGTGGCGCTACTATCTATGGTGAGCTTATCGGCTTTGGTGAAAGTGGAGATGCAAACCACATTACAACACCAACAATGGATGGACCTCTTCGTGCAATGAAGGGTGCTTACAAAATGGCAGGTGAACCTAAAATTGATTATGTCAATGCACACGGTACATCAACACCAGTCAATGATAAAAATGAAACAGCAGCCATTAAAGAACTTCTCGGTGGGAAAGAAAATTGTCCTCCTGTATCTTCTATCAAAGGTCAGTTAGGTCACTGTTTAGGTGCTGCAGGTGCTATAGAAGCTGTTGTATGTCTTATGGCTATGAGAGATGGTGTACTTCCTCCGACGATTAACTATACAACACCAGATGAAAACTGTGACTTAGACTACGTGACTGAGGGCGCAAGAAAAGCGGATGTGAATATTACTATGTCTAACTCATTTGGTTTTGGTGGAACAAACGGCGTAGTTATCTTTAAGAAAATATAAGGACTGAATGTATGGCAACTTATTTAGATTTTGAAAACAAAATTGAAAAGATACAAGAAGAGATTGTATCTGCACATGCCATTGCCAATATGGACGCAGTTGAAAAACTCCAAAAAGATTTAGAAAAAGAGGTAAACAAAACGTTTGGTTCTCTTTCTGACTTTCAAAAACTTCAGCTTGCACGTCACCCAGACAGACCTTATGCTTTAGATTACATCAAACTTATTATGGAAGATGCTTATGAGATTCATGGAGACAGAGCATTCCGTGATGATCCGGCTATCCTTTGTTATATTGGTTACATAGGTGGTCAAAAAGCGATGGTGATTGGTGAACAAAAAGGGCGTGGGGTTAAAAATAAAATCAAACGTAACTTTGGTATGCCAAACCCTGAAGGCTATAGAAAGGCACTTCGTGCAGTAAGAATGGCAGAAAAATTTGACATTCCTGTATTGATGCTTATAGACACTCCGGGTGCATACCCTGGTCTTGGTGCAGAAGAGCGTGGACAGTCTGAAGCCATTGCAAAAAACCTTTTTGAGTTTGCAGCAGTGAAAGTACCTATGATTTCTGTGGTTATAGGTGAAGGTGGTTCAGGTGGAGCATTGGCTATCGGTGTGGGTGATAAACTCGCGATGATGCGTTATTCTGTTTTTGCAGTTATCTCTCCAGAGGGATGTTCTGCTATCTTGTGGAATGACCCATCTAAGGTAGAAGCAGCAACAAAAGCACTTAAAATCACACCAAATGATTTACTAGAACATGGTTTGGTAGATGATGTCCTTGATGAGCCTCTCATCGGTGCACATAGAGACAAACAGACATCAGCAGATGTAGTTAAAACATACTTCTTAGAGAATGTAAAAGCACTTAGAGAGCTTACTATAGACGAAATGTTAGACAAGCGTTATGAGCATTTAACTTCTGTCGGTGCATATAGCGAGTAATCGCTACCCAACTTTTCATGATACACGACATAGCCCAGTTCCTCGTAAATCAAATAGGGGACATGGGATATATGGGTATTTTCCTTCTCATGTTTCTTGAGAGTACTTTCTTCCCTTTTCCTAGCGAAATCATTATGATACCTGCAGGCTATTTAGCCTATCAAGGCGAAATGAACCTCTATGTGGTGATATTTGTGGGTATATTAGGTTCTGTAGCAGGGGCATTACTCAACTACTATCTTGCTATGCACTTAGGTAGAAAAATCATCTTAAAGTACGGAAAATACTTTTTCATCAAAGAAGAAACGCTTGACAAACTAGATACTTTTTTTGCAAAACATGGAGAAATTTCCACATTCACAGGCAGACTCATCCCTGGCATTAGACAACTCATCTCACTCCCAGCAGGACTGGCACGTATGAACATAGCCAAGTTCTCTTTTTATACAGCTATAGGTGCAGGCATATGGGTAGTTGTCCTTGTAGCAGTTGGCTATCTGGTGGGCTCAAATCAAGAACTCATCTCAGAGTACATGAAGTCTGCTACACTTATCGCTTTGGTGAGTGTAGTGTTCATCATACTTTTTTATGTGGTACGAAACAGAAGACGCAGAGAGATACTAGAGGATTAATCTAAAGTATCCACGCCACATACTTCTTCTTCTTAATCTTCACCTTTTTCAAAGCTTTAAATACGTCATCTACTACCGTATGATGTAGTGCGATGTAAGACTTAGTATCAGTTATGTTTATCTTGCCTATCATACTGTTTTCTATGCCTATCTCTTTACAGAATGTACCTATGATGTCACCTGCACGCAGTTTGGTTTTTTTACCGCCGTTGAGACAGAGTGTGTCATACTCAGACACCATTTTAAACTTGGCATCTACACGTAAGTCTTTGAGTGCTGCTTTCTTTGCTTTTTCTAGTACGTAAGCACACTTCTCTCTGTCTTTAGGAGAAAAGAGGGAGATTGCTGTACCTGTAGCATCAGCACGTCCTGTACGTCCAATACGGTGTGTATAGACTTCTGCATCAAAAGGCAAGTCGTAGTTGATAACAAGTTCGATGTCTTTGATATCTAAACCACGTGACGCGACATCTGTGGCTACCATGATACGTTTTGAGCCATTAGCAAAGGCGATGACTGATTCATTTCTGTCACGTTGGTCTAAGTCACCGTGAATGTCTATGACTGAGTGACCACGTTTTGCCAAAGTATCTGCGAGAGAAATAACCTCTGCTTTTGTGTTACAAAAAATGAGAAGTGACTCTGGTTTGTAAGACTGAATGAGAGCTGTCAGTGTTTTAAACTTATCTGTGGTTTCATAGACGAGGGTATCTATTTTGTTTGCTTCTACTACAGTATCTACCTTGATGGTGAGAGGTTGGTTGAGTAGGGCTTTTGCCAATTTCTCTATGTCAGACGGGAATGTTGCTGAGAAAAGCAGGGTTTGTTTCCCTCTTGGCATATTGGAGCCTATTTTAACTATCTCATCATAAAACCCCATATCAAGCATTCTATCTGCTTCATCTAATACAAGGGTTTTAATGTTCTCTAGTGTTAGTGTCTCTTTGGCCAAGTGGTCTTGTATACGCCCAGGTGTTCCTATGAGTATATGTGCCCCTTTGGCAAGTGAGTCTGCCTGTGCACGTAAAGGTACACCTCCATAGAGTGTGAGTATTTTTAGGTTAGGTTTGTAGGCTGCCACACGTCGAAGTTCTACAGCTATTTGGTCTGCAAGTTCTCTCGTTGGAGTGATGATAATAGTTTGTGGTTTATAGTTATTTGTGTTTGTATTCATTACATAAGGCAGTCCAAAGGCTAAGGTTTTTCCTGAGCCAGTTTTGGATTGTGCCAAAATATCTGCTCCATCGAGTATGGGATTGATGGCTTTTTCCTGTATCTCTGTCATCGCACTGAAGCCAAGTGTAGAGAGTGTTTCTAAAAGTGCATCTGGTATGCCCTCTATGGTATTAAAACTTGCCACTATTTTACTTCAAAGGTAGATTTTTCGATGATAACAGGGTAGAAGTAGCCATATCCGAAGTCTTTGTCTACAGCAACTGTACCTTTGGCACGCACTTTATCTCCTGCTTTTACAGTAGATGTAGGTGCAGTAAAGACGAGGTCATCGGTAAGTTTTTTCTCATTACCTGTACCGTCCCCTAAGTGTACCCAGTCACGTTTCATGATACCTTTGGAGACTTTAAAGACTGTACCTTCTAGTGTGATAGTTTGGTCTTTAAGATTTTTTCTCCACATGTGTACTTCTTCTACAGTATAAGCGTCTTTCTTTACAAAAGGTTTTGCTGGTTTTTCATCAGCAGGCTCAGGTGACATGCCCATGCCCATACCTGCATGAGGGTCTTTCTTCTGTGAAGAGAACCCAAGCATATCTTTCATGCTTTTAGGTGCTGTAGGCTTCTGTGGCAAATAGACATCAGAAGCAAAGTAAATCTCTTTAAATTCTTGACCGAGTGATTTACTTTTAAAATCTTTCATCATCGTTTTTTTATCAAAACCTATTTTATCTCCTACTTGAACAGGTGCATTGGCTATAGCAACCCAAGTCTCTTTACCCTGCTCTTGTACTTTAAGGTATTTGTAGCCCATGGCAGGTTTGATTTCTAGTACTTTTCCATAAAAAACAGGTGCTTTTTGTGCAGGCATGGCTGAAGGTATTTTTGTTTCTTTACCGCCATGCATATCTATTTTGGTTTCTTGTGCATGTGAAAGTGTGAGTGTAGTAAGTAAGGCGAGTGTTGTAAGTGAAAGGTGTTTCATGGTGTTCCCTATAATTTTTTATTTATTATAGGGAAAGATTATTAATGCCAATGCTAATTATGCGTTTGCTTTTCTATAATCCATAATCATTTTGTAGGCTTCATCTTTTAAAAGAAGTTTCTCTTTTTTAAGTGTTTCAAGTTCCATATCTGTCATTGGAGTATCTCCATTTTCAGCATGTTCTATTTTGTTGTCAAGCTCATTGTGTTTTTCAAAAATGTGTGCAAAATGTGCGTTTTGTTGTTTAAGTTCGTGAATTTCATCTCTATATTCGTGTAACATAGTTAGTCCTTAGTATTTGATGCTAAAAGTATAGCACTTTTACACTATCAAAACATTGATATGCGTTAATTAAGTTCTGTACTCTGCATTGATTTTGACATATTCGTAACTTAGGTCACAGCCATAAGAAGTATAAGAGCTATCACCTAAGCCGATGTCACATGTTACTTTAAATGCATCTTGTTTCATAATGGTATAGGCTTGATCTTCACGTGCTTTGTCTAACTCTCTAAATTCACTTGAATATATGAGTAAATCATCATAGTGAATGGTAAGTGTTTCATCATCACAGATTATGCCAGAAGCACCGATCGTAGAGGCGATACGCCCCCAGTTTGGGTCTTCTCCAAAGAGTGCGGTTTTGACAAGTAGGGAATTACTCAGAGCCATAGAAGCTTTTTGTGCTTCTTCAAGTGTTTTGGCACCTTTGACTTCAAAAGCTACCAATTTATTTGCACCTTCTCCATCACGGAGTATCATCATGGCAAGTTCAAACATGATTTTATTGAGTGCTTCACTAAAAGCTTCTTTATTATAGGCTCCACTTTGTTTGTTGGCAAGTAACATCACAGTATCATTGGTAGAGGTGTCTCCATCTACAGAGATACGGTTAAAAGATTGTTCGGTAGAGTCTAAGAGTAGGGCATCCATATCTGATTTAGGTATATCTGCATCGGTAGTGATAAAACAGAGCATGGTAGCCATAGCAGGGTTTATCATCCCTGCACCTTTACAGATGGCTGCGATGTTAAATGAAGTGCCATCATCAAGTTCTACTCTATAGGCTAATTCTTTTTTGAAAGAGTCCGTTGTCATGATGGCACGTGCAGCGTCATTGGAATTTTTACTTTGAAAGTCTAACGTATCAAAAGCTGAAGTGACTTTTTCAAGTGGTAGGCGATAGCCTATGACACCCGTAGAACTCATCACAGGATTAAGTACATTTTGTTTTTTAGACATAATAAAGTCAATATCTTCTATACCTTTTTCACCCGTCATAGCATTGGCATTTTTAGCATTGATGAGCACAAAATTTGTTTTAAAATCTTTAGGGTACTTTTGAAAATGTTTGATAGGTGCAGCTTGAAAAGTGTTTGAGGTAAAGACTGCTGAAATGTCACAAGGTACATTTGAGCGAATAAAGGCTACATCTCCTTGCTCTTTATCTGGACGCATCCCTACATTGGTAGCACCACAGTAAAAACCTTCTACATTTTCAAGACCATTTTCTAATTCAACTATTTTATACATATTTTAACTCTTCTGGTTTGACTTTTTTGCGTACTATTTTTTTTGCTTTTCGTATTCCGTCACCTGTACCGATGAGTAGGAGTTTTGATTCTGGCATGATAATAGTATCTCCCTTGGGCATAGGGATAAACTTCCCATCTTTTTGACGAATACCGATAATGGTCACATTGGCAATGTCCCTAAAACGCGCAGCCTTTATTTTTTTCAGTGCGAGCCAAGATGTTTTAGAGACTTTTGCCTCTTCCATATCAAGAGGAGTATCTTTTTTATAGAGGAACTCTTGGAGTAGGTTTTCCATATCTGGACGTGCTGCCATGGCATTGATACGTTGTGCCATGAGTTTGGTTGCAGTGACTACTTTGTCTGCACCTAGTTTAAGTAGTTTTTGGTCATCTTCATTACTCTTGGCATTGGCAATGATGAGGTATTTTCTTGTGCGTCCTATCTCTTTTTCATACAAACGTGCAGAGGCTATCGTTGCGATGTTGTCTGCGACATTGTCTGCAAGGGTGATGACCCCTTTGGCTGAAGAGAGATGAGATTTGAGTATACCTGCTTCCGTGTGTGGCTCTGCCGTCACAAAGTAAGGGTAGTGGTACTTTTTGGCTATCTCTTCCATGTCATCACGTGGGTCAACAACCACAAAAGGGATGTGGTTTGCACGGAGTTGCTTGGTGACTTGAATGGTAAATTCATTATGGTAACAGACCACAAAATGGTGTTTAAGTCTCGCTATTTCGTAAAGCATTTTACGCTCCTTGGCAGTTTTTTGAAATTCACCCTTTTTTACCACTTCAGCGATAATACCTACAGCAATGGAAAAGACAACAAATCCAAAGATAATAAGCGTAATCGTGAAAATACGCCCCATATCTGAGATGGGTTGTATCTCTCCAAACCCTACAGTGGTGAAGGTAATACCTGTTTGATAGATAGCATCCATTAATGGGAAGTTATCAATAACCATGTACCCCATGGTACCGATAAGCATAACAAGTACGGTAAGTATAAGTGGAAGTCTAAACGGTGCTAAATGTCCATAGTATTCGTCATTTAGTGTGATGTGGGGTTTGGGTGCGCTTCTCCAACCGAGAAACTTTTTAAATTTTTGGATAAAAATCATGATAAGAGAGTATATCCTCTCTTATCTTAAAGGTCTAAGCAATGAGGCTTAAACAGCTGCTGCAGCAAGAGCCGCTTTTTTCTTCATAGTTCTAAGTGTAGATGCTGCTACTCTTACTCTTTTAGTTGTTCCATCTTCTAAAGTAATCTTTACAGATCTTAAGTTTGGAAGTTGTCTTCTTTTTGTTTTGTTGTTTGCGTGAGAAACGTTGTTTCCTGTAAGTGGCCCTTTGCCAGTGATGTCACATCTTCTTGCCATAATATGTCCTTCATAAGTGATACCGTTTTGAAACGGTGAATATTTTGTGGGATTATAGACAAAAGTTTCATAAAATTTGCTTAAACTATATTTGTATGATTTATAGGTGGTGTGTGCTATAATTATTAAAATTTTTAATCATAGGAAAATGATGTTAGTAGCTACAAGTATTTTATCTGCTGATTTTGGGAAGTTGGCAGAAGATGTTAAAGCCATTTGTGAGGGTGGCTGTGATTTGGTACATGTAGATGTAATGGATGGGCATTTTGTACCCAATCTTACCATTGGACCTGTGGTAGTAGAAGCGGTGGCTAAGGCAGCGACTAAACCCTTAGATATTCACCTTATGGTAGAGAACAATAGTTTTTTTGTAGATTTGTTTGCGCCGCTAAAACCGGGGTTTATCTCTTTTCATATTGAAGAAGAGAAACATCCACATAGACTGATACAAAAGATACGTGCTTTGGGCATACGTCCTGCGATTACACTAAACCCACATACACCACCTGAAGCCATAGAGTTTTTACTTGAAGATGTAGATATGGTTTTGCTTATGTCAGTTAACCCTGGTTTTGGTGGACAAAAGTTTATCCCCAATGTTGTCGAACGTGCACAGCGCCTCAAAGCACTTATTGAAAAAAGAAATCCTAAGTGTCTTATAGAGGTAGATGGTGGAGTGAATGATAAGAATGTTAAAGAACTAGAAGCAGCAGGTGTAAATGTTGTGGTAGCAGGTTCATTTGTTTATAAACATCCAGAGGGTGTAGCAGCAGCTATATCTGCTTTAAAATAAGGGAAATTGATGCGTATTAAAATTTGTGGAATAACCAATTTAAAAGATGCTCTACATGCAGTAGAGTGTGGAGCAGATGCTTTAGGCTTTGTATTTTATAATAAATCACCTCGCTATATTACCCCGGCAGCAGCAAAACGTATCATTGACAAACTTCCTCCTTTTGTAGAGCGTGTAGGACTTTTTGTCAATGAAGGTGTAGAGACGATAGATACAGTTTCAAAATACTGTGACATTTCACGTGCACAGATACATTTTGATGTAGATGAAGAGTCACTTGATGCTATAGGTTTGCAAACATTGCCAGTGGTACGTGCCAAAGGTCCAGAAGATTTAACACGCTTTAAAGACAGATACCGTTTGGTTGATGCCTATACAGAAGCATACGGTGGTTCAGGGCAACGTCTTAACCTTGACTGGTTTAATGGCGTAGACTGCTCTAAAATTATTTTAGCAGGCGGACTTACCCCTGAAAATGTAGCACAGGTGAAAAAACTTGGCTTTTATGGTGTTGATGTCAGCTCTGGCGTTGAATCCATTAAAGGAAAAAAAGATCCTAAGAAAGTACAGCAGTTCATACTGAATGCAAAAAGTCTTTAACGAACTCACCACAGCATTTCGCAAACATGACGGAGTGTTGAGTGAGGAACAGTATAAACATATTGTGACCAAATACACAACACTGCTTGAAGACAGTGATACTATTTTTTTACTACTTCAGGCTTCGGGTTACCCCATTTCCCAAACAGATGAAAGTACTTATAGACTGGAAACCTGTTTTATCTCCCATGAAGCACAACGTTATTGTGTCATTGATATAGAGACCAACGGTTCTAAACCGGGTACTTCACAGGTGATAGAGATAGGTGCAATTATGATACAAAATGGGCAAATAATCGACAAACTTGAAACTTTTGTGGAGTGTGCTTTTTTACCTGAGTATATTAGTAAGATAACAGGTATCGAACCTACTGATCTTATAGGTGCACCTTCAAGAAAAGAGGCACTTACGCAGCTAAGGCATTTTATGGAAGATGCTGTATTTGTAGCGCATAATGCAGATTTTGATTACTCTTTTCTGAACGCTTCATTTGAGTGTTTTGGTTTGGGTAACATAGGAAACCCAAAACTCTGTACCATTGAACTGGCACGCCGTACTTTTGAGAGTGAACGTTATGGATTGGGGTATCTTATAGAAACTTTAGGCATAGAAACAGCCACACATCACAGAGCTTTTTCAGATGCAGTATGTGCTGCGAAGGTGATGGAAAAGTCTTTAGAAACATTGCCTGAGTATGTATCTACAGTAGATGAATTGTTACAATTTTCAAAATCGTCTAAAAAAGAGCGACGTCTAAAAAAAGAAGAAAATTAATCTTCTTCTTTCCCCAATATATGATGTAAAAAAAGTATCTGTGCAAACACAGCTGCAAAAATGCTGAGTACAGGAATGTAGTTAAATGCTGCAGCTATCATCGCTAGAACTGTAGACTTTTTTGTTTTACTTTTTATCTCTTTTTTATCTGCTATAAACAATGAACTTACATCGTAAATCGTAGGATTTTTAAGCAAGATAGACCAAAGCCATAGCATATAGACAGCCCCAACAAGAGGGATGAACATGATAGGGAATGTGAAGATAAAGATAAGAAACATCATTACCGCAGACTTAAGGCTAATCACGATAGATGTTGTGATATTAGGTGTGCCCACTACTTTTGCTTGAGGGTAGTGTTTTTTTGCAAGTTGGATGAGCAGGGGTTCTATCATGAAGGATGTGACTATGGAAATCATGATAATGAACACCATATAGCTGATAGCCATAGATGCAACTTTTGCGCCTGTGGTTTGAAGCCATTCCCATGGAAGCCATGAGAGATAGGAGATAATAAAGCTGTTAATACTGTCACCTATGAGCCATGCTATGATGACATAGGTGATGGCTGCTGCGATGAATGTGACTTTTGTTACGAAAAGTAAGACTGTACCTGAGATGATGTCTTTGAAGCTTTTTCCTATAGTCTGTGTCATTATAGATACTCGTTCTTAAATTCTACGTAACGCTTTGCAGAAGCATAAAGTTCTGCTACCTCTTCATCGGTAAGCTCTCTTACTACTTTGGCAGGGCTTCCCATGATGAGGCTTCTTGGTGGGAACTTTTTGTTTTTGGTTACTAGACTTCCTGCACCTACGATGGACTCTTTTCCTATGACTGCACCATCAAGTATGGTGGCAGACATACCTATGAGACAGGCATCTTCTATGGTACAGCCGTGTAGCATGACTCTGTGTCCTACGGTGACATCGTTACCTATAGTTGTAGGATTTCCGTCAGACATATCAGCTTTTTTATGGTGGGTGACATGTATCATACTGAGGTCTTGGATGTTGGTTCTGTCTCCAATGGTGATGAAGTGTACATCGCCACGGACTACACAGCCAAACCATACAGCGGAGTCTTCACCCATCGTTGTTCTTCCTATGACGGATGAACCTTCAGCTACCCATGCATTTTTGCCTAGTTTTGGTGTCCATTCTTGAAATTTCAATAACATTAGCTCTCCTTTAAAATACGGTTTGCAAGACGACTGACATAATCAGGTGTCTCTTTTTTTGTTTTGTCATGTATTTTAGAGACATACTCTTCTAAAACACAGTGATTGTTGACCACTTTGCCTAATGATGGCACTTTTGTGTAGTTTCCGTCTGATTGTAGTTCCCAACGCAAGGCATTGTCTGCAAGTTGGAGCATGAGGATTTGCTCTATTTTTTGGGTAAGGTTGTCTTCCAAGATAGGTGTCATAAGCTCTACGCGGCGTATAAGGTTACGTGGCATAAGGTCAGCACTTGCGATGTAACACTTGACCTTGTCGTGTTTAAAGTAGTAGATACGTGCATGTTCCAAGTATTTCCCTATCATAGAAGAGACTCTAATATTTTCAGATATCCCTTTCACGCCAGGTTTTAAACAACAAATCCCACGGATGATAAGGTCAATTTTACACCCTTCTTGTGATGCAACATAGAGAGCCTTGATGATGTCAGTGTCTACTAAAGAGTTTGCTTTAAGGATGATATGTCCTTGTTTTCCATGTTTTGCTTCTTTCTCTATAAGCTTTAATAACTTAGGCTTGATTTGTTTTGGTGACATAAAGAGTGTATCTAGTTTGGTATGGGTAGAAAAACCTGTCAAGAAGTGAAAAAAGTGTGTTGCATCCGTTCCAAATATCTCTTTAGAGGTAAAGTAGGACATATCGGTATAAATCTTCGCAGTCCCAGGGTTGTAGTTACCTGTGGCCAGATGTACATAACTTTGCAGCTTATTGCCTGTGCGTTTGATAACCTGTGCTATCTTTGCATGGACCTTAAGTCCTGGGATACCATAGACCACATGCGCACCTGCATCTTCGAGTGCTTTTGCCCAACGTAGGTTGTTCTCTTCATCAAAGCGCGCTTTGAGTTCTACAAGTACCATGACCTGTTTGCCATCTTGTACTGCATCAATGAGTGCTTTGACGATGGGCGACTTTTGTCCTGCACGGTAGAGCGTCATTCTAATGGCAACAGTTTCCGGATCAGCTGCAGCTTGTTTGATGAACTGTATGACTGGTTCAAAAGAGTCAAAGGGGTGGTAAAGAAGTACATCTTGCTTGTCTATAGCATCAAAGATGTTTTCAGAGTCTAAAGGTGGCAGTGTCTTAGGATTAAAGGTAGGACGTACTAAGTGAGAAAGTGCTTTGTCTCCTACGATTTGCCATAAACTACCAAGATTAAGCGGTAAAGATTTGTAGGTATAGATGTCTTTATCGTCCAAGTTTAGGTGTGAAAGTAAAAACTTTCTAAGTTTTTTATCGGCACCTTCCATGAGTTCGAGACGAATAAGTGAACCTTTGTTTCTTGAACGCAGTCCCTCCTGCAATATTTCTAAAAAGTCATCCGCTTCTTCCTCTTCTATCTCTATATCGGCATTTCTTGTGACTCTAAATGGCGTAGACGCCAACTGCTTAAAACCAGGGAAAAGTTCTGAAGCAAAGTGTTCTACCACAGACTCTATGGGTATAAATGTCTGTTCTACCTGTAGGAAACGTGGCAGTATACGAGGGATACGAATCAGTCCATGTTTAATGTTTTTAGAATCATCTTTAAGCGTAATAGCCAAACCAAAACTTAGGTTATTGAGGTGAGGGAAAGGGTGTGTTGCATCTACAGCGATGGGGATGATGACAGGGTATATTTCGTTAAAAAATATCTTTTTTACAGCGGATTGTTCATCTTCATTCAGTGCATCATAGTTTTTGACATGCACAGCATTGTCATGGAGTTCGGAGATGATAGAAGTGTAACAAGTCTCAAGTACCTGATGTTCTTTGTGTAGGTAGTCATGTATCTGTTCTAGCTGCTCTTTAGGTGTGAGCTTGTCTGCACCAGTCTCTTGTACCCGTGCTTTAAAAAGTGCTTTAAGTCCTGCCACACGTATCATGTAGAATTCATCTAAGTTCGTTCCGTAAATAGCGAGGAACTTTAGACGTTCTAGTGCTGGAAGTGTGGCATCGAGTGCTTGAGCAAGAACACGTGAATTGAACTGTAACCAAGAGAGTTCACGGTTAAAATAGAGTTGTGATGAGTTTAAATCGTGCGCCATATCTGTACCTACTGTAAATGTATATTGGATGTATATTTTCGCGTATTATAGCAAAAAGCTACAGTTTTTTTATTTTCGCTATTTCATCCCGTAGTCTGGCGGCATCTTCAAAGTCCAAATTTTTAGCAGCGGCAAGCATTTTGGCTTTGAGTTCTTTGACAAGTTGTTGTCTCTCAGCTTTTGGCATCTTGTCCATTTTTGAGCGTTTGTTGTAGAGTTCCCCTGCATCTTCCACTTTGAGGTCTGTATCTAAATCACGAAGTGTTGTTTTAGGTGTGATACCATGCTCTTTGTTGTAGGCTATCTGTTTCTCGCGGCGTGCCCCTGTAGTCTCTATGGTAAACTTCATAGAGTCTGTCATTTTTTTGGCATACATGAGTACCCTACCATTAGCATTACGTGCAGCACGTCCGGCAGTTTGCACCAGTGCTGTTTTAGAGCGTAAGAATCCTTCTTTGTCTGCATCTAGTATGGCAACTAGGCTTACTTCTGGCAGGTCAAGCCCCTCTCTAAGTAGGTTAATCCCTATGAGTATGTCAAATTCACCCAAACGTAAAGAGCGTATGGTTTGGTTACGTTCTATGGCATCCATGTCTGAGTGCATATGACGGCACTTTAGTCCTAAGTCATTATAGTAGGTACTAAGTTCTTCGGCCATCTTTTTAGTTAGAACGGTGATGAGTACACGTTCTCCTTTTTCTATGACAGGTTTCATGCGGTCATGGAGATTTTCTACCTGATAGGTAGAGTCTATGACCTCTATGGGAGGGTCAAGTAGTCCTGTAGGCCGTACCACTTGCTCCGCCACTACGCTAGAGAGTTCTGTTTCTAACTCATTAGGTGTGGCAGAGACAAACAGATAGTGTGGTGCTTTGTCGATATACTCTTCAAAACGAAGTGGACGGTTATCTAACGCTGAGGGAAGTCTAAACCCATGGTCAACTAGCACCTCTTTACGGCTTCTGTCTCCTGCGTACATACCTCGAAACTGTGGCAGACTTACATGAGACTCATCTACGATGACAAGGTAGTCATCATGCATGGTTTCAAAGTAGTCCATCATAGAGTAGGGGGTCTCACCTGGAGCCTTGCCTGTGAGGTGACGGGAGTAGTTTTCTATCCCTTTACACATGCCTGTACCTTCTATCATCTCCAAGTCAAACTCGGTTCTTTGTTTGAGGCGGTTGTACTCTACCATACGGTCTTGTTCTTGGTAGTATTTGAGTCTCTCATCAAGTTCCACTTCTATACTTTTGACGGCAAGGGCAAGTTTCTCTTTAGAGACAATGAATTGATTGGCAGAGTAGATAGTCACCTCTTTGACTTGTTCTTCTTTTTCTCCTGTAAGTGAGTTAAACTCATAGACGGCTTCTATTTCGTCACCAAAAAACTCTACACGTATGGCGAACTCTTCAGCATAGGCAGGGTAGATGTCTATCACTTCACCGTTGACTCTAAAGTCTCCACGGTCAAAAAACTCATCGTTTCTTTTGTATCCCATGTCCACAAGTCGTAGAAGTAAGGCTTTTTGGTTGTACTCTTCTCCTACAGTAAGCTTCTGGACGATAGAGCGATAGTCATCAGGACTCCCTAACCCATAGTTGGCAGAGACTGAAGCGATGACGATGACATCATCATGGTGTAGCAGTGAAGCCGTGGTACTTAAACGCATACGTTCCAACTCTTCGTTAATGGAAGAATCTTTTTCTATAAACAAATCTTGTCTAGGCAGGTAGGCTTCAGGCTGATAGTAGTCGTAGTAGGAGATGAAATATTCTACGTGATTGTTAGGAAAAAAACTTTTAAATTCACTGTAGAGTTGCGCAGCAAGGGTTTTGTTATGTGTCATGATGAGGGTTGGTTTTTTCGTACGCTCTATGACTTTTGCCATGGTATATGTTTTTCCAGAGCCTGTTACGCCTAGTAATGTTTGGTATTGATTGCCAGCTTCTATAGAGGAAGAGAGTGCATCAATAGCGGTGGGTTGGTCACCTGCAGGCTTATAAGCAGAGCTTACGACAAAATTAGGAATTAGGAATGAGGAATTAGGAATGTTTGTTTGCATTTTTCAAATGCCTTTATTTTTAATAGTTTTGGTTATAGATACTAGTAAGCTGATGAGTTCATCTATATCTGCATATAAACTTTTGTGCATATCTGTAGTAATATACTTCGTGTCATGTAGTAAATTTATCCAGTACTGCGTTTCGTTTGCTTCTTTAACTTAACTTTCGCACCTAAATAATACATAAAATTCACCTCAAAACCTCTTAGTGGCAAGTGACCAGGCAAGTGCACACGCTGATTGCTTTATAGCCCTTGATATCACAAAATATTCATGAAACAAACACCCATAAAAAGCCCTATACACCGTACTTTTAGCTATAATACACCTTCCAAATAGAGGATAAAAAGTGTCCA
>VCAW01000181.1 GCA_013607775.1 Campylobacterota bacterium
AATCGTAGATTATCAAAACACAGAGGTCTTGTATTTAGAAGACTTCTAGAGCAAGCCGTTTCAACGGCTCCTGTAACTGAGAAAAATGTTACTTATGGTTATAAATGGAACAAGGAGGAGTTAACCGACTAGCCCACTTAAATAAAAAAGCCAAACTATACTGTGAAGGTAGGACGGAAAGCCACGGGTCTTGTTAAACAAGACAGCCGAGTTACTTCATACAAAAACATTCATTTAATGTAATAATCGGGGGACTATATGGCAAGAAATGATACGATGCATGCTTCAATGACGCATCCAGCAAGAGAAAAACCTATCCGCAATAAATCTAACAAATTTACAGAGCAAGAAGCAGACCTTTCTGAGACACCTCTCTTTTTCCCTGAAGGATTTGAAAAACTCTTCATTGGTATCTATTTTATCTCTCTACCCTACATCGCAGGACTTCTCTTCCAGTTTTTCTATATTGCAGAAGGGAGAAAAGAACTTTTCTTATCACTTAATGAGCAGTCATCTTTCATTTTGACATGTGCCATAGGCTATGAAATCATTGCTACAATTATTTTACTTTATATCGTCAAAATGGCTATTGGCTTTGCCAATGAGTCTCGAAGACAAGGTGTAAGAGAATTCCGTAGACCCTAAAGGTCTTGACTTTTTTTTGACTTTACCATGTTATACTCTTTATGTTCATTTATAAAGGGAGACTATGAATAAACAGAAACAAAAAATGGGGAGAAATAACCTCACAACAACCGAGATTTTATTTCCAGAAAAATATGCAAAACTTTTTTTGGTATTTTACATTGTACTGATACCTTATATTGTAGGACATCTATTTTTATTTACATATATTTCAAAATTTAATTTTGACGTATACACTGCGATATGTGCGGAAAACAATAGTGTGTTAACCTGGTGTATGGGATATGAAGGGTTTGCACTCTTCTTTTTTCTCATTGTACTTATTATAAGTATTACCAATGTTGTAGGTAGAGTAAAAAAATAAGATAATACATTATTATCTTATTTGAGCGAAAGACTTAGAGTTTTAATTCTTTCGCCAAATATTCACCAGTATAAGAGCCTGTCTCTGCATATGTTTCAGCCAATTTCTCCGGACTTCCTGTAGCAATAATCAATCCACCTTTATTGCCACCTTCTGGGCCCATATCAATGATATAATCTGCATTCTTCACCATATCCAGGTTATGCTCTATAACCACTACAGAATTACCTAGTTCTACCAAATGATGCAGCACTCCTGTCAATCTATCTACATCCGCAAAATGCAGTCCTGTTGTAGGTTCATCTAAAATATAGAGTGTTTTACCTGTATCTTTTCGGCTTAGCTCTTTGGAAAGTTTAATACGTTGAGCTTCTCCCCCAGAGAGTGTCGTCGCATTTTGTCCTAAAGTAATGTAGTCAAGACCTACATCTGTCAACGTTTTCAAGCGTACAGCAATGTTTGGAATGGCTTTAAAGAACTCCAAAGCTTCACCCACTGACATCGCTAACACATCTGCGATAGATTTCCCTTTATAGAGTACTTCTCTTGTCTGTGCATTGTAACGTGTCCCATCACAAGCATCACAGCTTACAAGGACATCTGGTAAGAAATGCATCTCTATCTTTATCTGTCCATCTCCTTGGCACTTCTCACAACGCCCACCTTTGACGTTAAAAGAGAAACGGCCTATTTTATAGCCCCTAAGCTCTGCCTCTTTGGTCTGCGCAAAGAGTTTACGTATCTCATCCATAATACCTGTGTAAGTTGCAGGGTTTGACCGTGGTGTTCTACCAATAGGACTTTGATCTAGGTAAATTACTTTATAAACTTTATCAAGTCCGGTAATCTCTACACCTTCTACTTTATTAACTTTCTTAGCTCGATTAAGAAGCTCTCTTGCCACAGGTAACAAAGTTTGAAGTATAAGTGATGACTTACCAGAACCACTCACCCCAGTAATACACACAAAGTTTCTCAAAGGAATAGCAGCATCAAGTTTTTCAATATTATTAAGTGTTACATTCTTTATCTCTATCCACTCTTCTTGAGGCTTATCATGGGAATAAGAGATATCTTTTTTACCATACATATAGTCAGCCGTAAGCGTCTTTGCTTTAGCCAATTTTTTAGCATCTCCGGCAAAGACCACTTCTCCACCAAACTCACCCGCACCAGGACCAATGTCGATGATGTAGTCAGCTGCCAAAATCGTCTCTTTATCATGTTCTACAACAATGACAGAGTTCCCTTTTTCACGCAGTGAATTTAGCGTTCGTATGAGCTTCATCGTATCACGCTCATGGAGTCCAATGCTTGGCTCATCAAGTACATACATGACACCAGTCAACCCAGAACCTATCTGAGAAGCGATACGAATACGTTGTGCTTCACCGCCAGAGATACTTCGTGCATCTCGGCTTAGTGTAATGTACCCTAATCCAACATCATACAAGAAATACAGTCTCTCATACAACTCTTTAAGTATAGATTCTGCTATCATCTTTTGCTGTTCAGTGAGGTGAGAAAAACTCTTTTCATCTGCAAAGAGTGCATAAGACTTTTCAATAGGCATATCGATAATATCTGCTATATTCTTACCCTCTATCTTCACCGCTAAAGAGCGTGGACGTAATCTATGCCCATCACACTTATCACACACTTTTTCTGTCATATACTCAGAGAGGTCTTTTTCATCTTTAAACATATCATGGGCGAACTTCACTACTCCAGGCCATTCACGGGTAAGTTTATGGCGTTTCCATGTGAAGTTTACTGTACCCCCGTTACCATAGAGTATGGCTTTTTGCTGATGGGATTCAAGTTCTCCATACGGTACTTTGATGTCAATATCATTTTGTTCACAAAAGGCATTGAGAAACTTAGTATAATAACTCTTGTTAAACCCATACATTATCTTCACTGCACCCTTATCGATACTCAGTTCAGAATCTATCACTTTTTTAAGGTCTATCGCATAACGAATACCAAGTCCATCACAGGCAGGGCAAGCACCTTTAGGTGAGTTAAATGAAAAACTCACAGGCTCTAGTGGTTCAAAAGAAAGTTTACAGTCAAAACAAGCTAAATGCTCAGAGTAATGCATATGCTGACGCTCAAAATCTACTTCCTCATGGTTAAGTACTTCTATTTCAAGTTCACCATAGGACTCTTTGAGTGCCTTCTCAACATCTTGCCCAATACGATCACGGTTATCGGACTTAATAACAACACGATCAATGACAACTTTTATCGTATGTTTTTTGGTCTTAGAAAGTTCTATCTCATCATCTAAACGTACCATCACACCATCTATCATAGCGCGAATGTACCCTTTATGTCGCAAAGATTCAAGCATGTCAGAGAATGTACCTTTTTTCTCTTTCACCAAAGGTGCCATAATAATAAGCTTCGCTCCCTCAGGAATACGAAGTACTTCTTCAATAATGTCTGATGCTGACATAGAAGAGATAGGCTTTCCACATTCATGACAATGCTGCTCACCTACACGTGCAAAAAGCAGACGTAAATAGTCATAAATTTCAGTAATCGTTCCCACCGTAGAACGTGGGTTTTTAGAAGTGGTTTTCTGGTCTATCGCGATGGCAGGAGTAAGCCCTTCTATCTTATCGACTTCAGGCTTACCCACACGTCCCAAAAACTGTCTGGCATAGGAGGAAAGTGACTCTATGTAGCGTCTTTGTCCTTCTGCATACAGTGTAGAAAAGGCAAGTGTAGACTTACCTGAACCCGAAATACCCGTTACTACCACAAGTTTGTTTTTAGGAATGCTTATATTAATATTTTTTAAGTTATTTTCTCTTGCACCATAAACATGTATCATATCTTTTTTCATAAAGTTCCTCTAATGTTAAAAAAGATATTTTACAACAAAAAAGAGATAATATACTTTATCCAACAATCAGCTTTGCAAATTTAAAGATACAACCCCGAGCCTATCACCTTATATCGTATAGGTTCTTCAAACTCATCTTCCAAAGTCACACCACCTATTATGCCTACAGGATGTTTAGAGTGTTTTGCAGCCTCGATAAGTACTTTTCCACCTACATTGGCTTCAGACTTAGTATTTGTAGCTCTGTAAGCCCCTAGTCCTATATAGTCTAAGTTTAGCGTATTCGCTTCAAGTATCTCTTTTTTGTTGTGAGTAGAGAGTCCCAATATTTTATTACCTACTATTCGGCGTATTAGTTTTACAGCATCAGCCAAATCATCACTATAAGCACGAATATCATCCTGCCCTATATGTAAGCCATCTGCATATTCTATGAGTTCAATACTGTCGTTGACAATGAGTGTACCATCATACGCTTCTCTTATGCTCAACAGGTCTGCTTTTTTTTCTTCTAAGATACCAAATTTATTACGGTATTGCAGTATAGGTATGTTGTAAGTTTTTTTTAAATGTTGAAGGTGAGAAAGAAGTGAGACACCTTTTTTACTCAGTGTCTCTTTGTCTACTAAAGCGTAAATCTGTGTAGCGATTAGCTTGCCTTTTTGTTAAAAAGTTTAAAGAGGTCTGCCAAAGTTTGGTGCATATCTCCACGGTCTACTATCATGTCAATGAGTCCATGTTCAAGTAAAAACTCTGAACGTTGGAAACCTTCTGGAAGGTCAACCCCAACTGTTTGCTTGATAACTCTCTGTCCTGCAAATCCAATAAGTGCCCCCGGTTCTGCCATGATAATATCACCCAACATCGCAAATGATGCCGAAACACCACCCATAGTAGGATCCGTTAATATAGAGATAAAAGGTAGTCCTTTTTGGTGAAGTCTGTTCAATGCTGCGGATGTTTTAGACATTTGAAGCAATGAGTAGGTACTCTCTTGCATTCTTGCCCCACCTGAAGCAGAAACGATGATAAATCCACACCCTTTCTCTATGGCTCTTGTAATACCACGAACAATTTTTTCACCTTCTACTGAACCAAGGCTTCCACCCATAAATGAGAAATCAAATACAGCGATTTCTACTGGCTCACCGCCAATTGTACAGCTACCACTCATCACCGATGAATGTTTACCCGTTTTGGCTTTGGCTTCTTCAAGACGTTTTTTATATGACTTTTTATCTGAAAATTTCAATGGATCAATAGGCATTAAATTATTATCCATCTCTACAAATGAGCCTTCATCCACGATAGACGCGATACGCTTTTCTGCAGAAATACGAAAATGATGGTTACATTTAGGACAGACATTTTGTTTTGCTTCTACCTCTTTGTAATACATAAGTGAGGTACATTTAGGACATTTTATCCATTGATTTTGTGTCTCTTTTTTTGTTGCCTCAGTTTTCATACTTCCAAAAATACTACCAAACATTTTCTTCTCCTAAAATCTATAATTCTTTTATTAATTGTTCTATTTTATGTGCGACTGCTTTTTCTTTTGATACTATAACATAATCCTCTTCAACAATCACTTCAAGCCCTTCACAAAGTGCCAATCCCGCTGCAAAATCGTAAATACGAAACGAACCCATATAAAGCACATAATTGACTGAACGCGCATAGGCTAAAGAGAGTGCTATGGCTCCAGGTGCTCTAAATTTGAGTTTTTCCTGATCTAGAAGTGCTACCAAAGTAGGATTTGCATAGGCTTTTTCAAAGAGTCCCACTTCTGCATGTGGTGCAGTATGTGGGGTGTGAAATATGGGAAAAAAGCTTACCTTGTTGTATGCCATCTGCTACCGTTGTGAAAAATATATCACTATTACCAAGATTACAGACTATTGCTGAGTCCAACAATCCTTCTTCGTTTATTTTCGCTACAGAAGTACCATAAAAAGGGAAAAGAGAAAGAGCATTAGAAGATCCATCTATAGGGTCTATAATGATTTTGGCTTTACCTTCACCGATAAGACCTGATTCTTCAGACTCTATCTGCCCAAAAGAGCCTAAGTGCTTAACAAAGATAGCTTCAGCCATCAAGTCAAGCTTAGAACTCACATCACCACCTGCACCGACTTCAGTTTTTTCAAACCAAGAGGCATCAAAGCCATCTTGAATGGCTTCTTTTATCTCTTCGTTGGCTTTGATACAGGCTTCAATGAAAGGGGTCATAGGTTTGTACTATTCGCCTTTTTTGTCTGCTGCAATCGTTGTCTTCACACCACGTGGTGCCACCATCCAGAACTTACGAATCTCTGTTCTGAAATTTTCTAAGATATGTGTCGCTCTTTTTGAGCCTGTTTTTGCTGCATAGTCTTTAAGCAATGCTTTAAGCTCAAACATCTCTGTATCCCACTCATCAGTGTCGATGCGCAGTGCTTCAACAAGTTCTGGGTTTACTTTTTCATAGAAGTTTCCTTCCAAGTCATAAACAAAGGCTTTACCACCTGTCATACCTGCACCAAAGTTCACCCCTGTTTTACCAAGTATTACTGCTACCCCACCTGTCATATATTCACAAGGGTGATCACCTGTACCCTCTACCACCGTAGTAGCTCCAGAGTTACGTACACCAAAACGCTCACCTACTTGACCGTGGACATACAATGTACCACCGGTTGCTCCATAAAGACAGGTATTACCACCAAGAGCAAACTCATGTCCGGCTTTATCGGCAGTGATGACGATTTGACCACCGTTCATCCCTTTACCGATATAGTCGTTTCCTGCACCTTCAATGTTAATGTTGATACCCTTAGACATAAATGCTCCAAGTGATTGACCTGCAGTACCTTTCATGTTAAGTGTAATCGTCCCTTCAGGAAGACCAGCATTACCATGAAGTGCTGCTATCTCACCCGAGATACGTGTTGCAAAAGATCTGTTCAAGTTTGAAATCTCTTTGTTTAACACAACAGGTGTAGATGGGTCTTTTATCGTTGGCATAAGCTCTTTGACTATCTCTTGCTCATATTCATTTTGGTCGTATGGTTCGTTAAATGGTACTTGACAAGTATTCACACCATCAAGCTTATAAAGTAACTCTTCAAAGTTAAACTTCTTGGCAAATTCATCATCTATCACTTCAAGTAACTCATTTTTACCGACAATATCTTCAAGTGATTTGTATCCAAGCTCTGCAAGAATCTCTCGTACTTCAGTAGCAATAAGTGTGAAGTAGTTGACTACCTTTTGCACATTACCTGTAAATCTTTTACGTAAGTGTGGATCTTGTGTCGCAACACCAACACCACAAGTGTTCAAGTGACATACTCTAAGCATAATACACCCTACAAGCACAAGCGCACCTGTACCAAAGGCATACTCTTCTGCACCCAAAATAGCCGCTTTGACTACATCAAGCCCCGTTTTAAGTCCACCATCTGTCTCAACAGTGACTTGCCCTCTAAGGTTGTTAGCTTTAAGTGCATTGTGTGCCTCTATGAGCCCTAGTTCCCAAGGGTTACCTGCAAATCTAATGGACCCGATAGGTGCTGCACCTGTACCACCATCTGCTCCAGAGATAATAATCTTATCTGCATACGCCTTTGCTACACCAGCAGCAATTGTTCCTACACTTGCGGTTGACACCAACTTCACGGCTACTCTAGCATTTGGATTAATCTGTTTCATATCAAAGATGAGTTGTGCCAAATCTTCAATAGAGTAGATGTCATGATGTGGTGGAGGTGAAATCAGTGTCACCCCTGGTTTTGTAAATCTAAGTGAGGCGATAAGTGGGGAAACCTTGCTTCCTGGAAGCTGTCCACCCTCACCTGGTTTTGCACCCTGCGCTACTTTTATCTGTATCTCTGTTGCAGAGCGTAAATACTCTGGTGTCACACCAAAACGTCCAGATGCCACTTGCTTGATGCTAGAGTTTTTCTCTGTACCATAACGCGCTGGGTCTTCTCCACCCTCACCTGAGTTTGACTTTGCACCGATTTGGTTCATCGCTACGGCCAAAGTTTCATGTGCCTCTTGAGAGATAGACCCCATTGACATCGCAGCTGTTGAAAATCGTTTAAAGATAGCGCTCAATGGTTCTACTTCATCAATACTGATAGAGTTTCTGTCACTCTTTAGGTCGTAGAAGTCACGAATGAACTTTTTGTCACGTTTGTTGACAAGGTGCATCACTTCTTTGTAGTCTTCCCAACTACCAGACTCAGCGGCCTTTTGAATAGCTGAAATGGTAGGACGAGAGAAGTCATGGAACTCTTCACCACGTCTGTACTTGTAGAAACCACCTTTATAAAGACTATTTTTCTTGCCTTCAAAGGCTGTAGTAAAGGCACGTTGATGCGCAGTGTTTAGACGTACATCAATGTCTTCATATCCTAGACCGTTAAGCAGTCCTGTTGTACCTGAAAAACAGTCATTTACTATCTCATCACTAAGCCCTATCACGTCAAAGAGTCTAGAGTTTCTGTATGATGAGATGGTAGAGATTCCCATCTTGGACATAATTTTCATAAGTCCTGCACCCATCGCACGTCTAAAGCGTTTGAGGATTGCTTGCATTTCTGCTGTAGTCTCAGTATTTTCTTTTTCCAACTCTTCTACAGTAAAGTAAAGAAGGTATGGGAAGATAGCTGCTGCACCAAAACCTATCATCGTAGCTGCAGAGTGTGGATCAAACACCTCACCTGTAGCTGCAACGATACTGCTTAAGTGTCTTAAGTCTGCATCTAACAAGTCTTGACTTAAACGTCCTACTGCCATAAGCATAGGAATGGCTTTGGTATTTTCATCTAAACTTCTGTCATCTAGGATGATAGTTCTTACGCCATTGTCTCTCACATCTACGATAATCTTAGCGATGAGTGCATTAAGACTTCCTTTGAGGTCAGTCGTATAAGTAGTGTCATACTTTCCTACTTTGTAGCTTGGGTCATACTTTTCATTCTCAGGATTACCAAACTCTTGCAATAGACAGAACTTTTGTGCAGACATCACTGGTAAAACAGTTTTAAGACGTTTTGCATGTGCTTCATCATCTGCAAGTATATTTTGCTGTTCACCAAACCCAGTGTTAAGACTCATCACTATTTTTTCACGAATAGGGTCTATCGGTGGGTTGGTTACTTGTGCGAATTTCTGTTTAAAGAAGTCTGTAAAGTTACGTTGTTCGGTTGAAAAAGCTGCAATTGGTGTATCATTACCCATGGCACCTGTAGTCTCTTTACCTTCAGCTATCATAGGTCTTATGATTTCTCTTAAAACCTCAGTTGTGTAGTTAAAGTAACGTTGCTTTGCTTGCATATCACCATAAGATTTATCACAAGACTCTACATCTGTGTTTGGGACAAATTCTTGGAGGTAAGACATGTTTTTACCTAGCCATTTGTCATAAGGGTGAGTTACTTTAATATGGTCATCGATATCCGATGTTTTAAGTACTTTTCCTTCTTGAAGGTCAATCCCCATCATCTCACCAGACTGTAAACGTCCACGCTCTACAATCTCTTCTTCAGGTACTTCAAGTACACCATACTCAGAGGAGATAAGCAGTCTGTTATCTGTCGTTCTAATGTATTTAGAAGGTCTGAGTCCATTTCTGTCTATCACACAACCGATGTAACGACCATCTGTCATACTTACAGATGCTGGTCCATCCCATGGCTCAAAACAGGTACTAGCGTACTCATAAAATGCTCTAAGATCTGAGTCCATGTGTGGTGCATTGTGCCATGGTGCAGGTATGAGTGAACGCGCAGCTTTAAAGAAATCTACACCATTCACACGTAAAAACTCCATGAAGTTGTCAAGACTTGCAGAGTCAGACATCCCTTTTTGGATGACGTTTTTAAGTCTGTTCATCTCTTCATCAGTAAAGACATCCGATTTTGCTGCTGCCATTTTGGCTGCCACGTTAAAACGGTTTGCAGTCACTGAGTTTATCTCACCATTATGGGCTATCATTCTAAATGGTTGTGCAAGTTTCCACTGTGGCAATGTGTTGGTAGAAAAACGTTGGTGGAAGAGACAAAAAGAGATTTCAAACTCTGGGTTTGCCAAATCTTTGTAAAATTCTTTAATATGCGTAGGCATCACAAGCCCTTTGTACGACACCACTGAGGTAGAGAATGAAGGGATGTAAAACGTTTCATCATTCATGAGTTCAGCTTCTATCTCTTTACGTGAAAGATATACAAGTGCTTCAAAACGCTTTGCAGCATCTTCATTTTCTGGTGTTACAAACACTTGCTTCATGGTTGGAAGTGATGCAAGTGCCTGCTCACCAAGTGCATTGGTATCTACAGGTACAGTACGTGTATAAAGTACACCCAGTCTATTGTTTTTACATACACTTGCAATAACATCAAAGTCTGTAGGATTATTTGAAAATACCATCGCAACAGCGTAAGTCTCTGGAAGCGTTACGCCATTTGCTGCTAATTCTTTGGCAAAAAATGATTTTGGAAGAGAGAGCAAAAGTCCTGACCCATCTCCTGTCTTCCCATCTGCTGCTATAGCACCTCTGTGCATCATACGAGAGAGTGAAGTAATGGCATCTTCCAAGTTTTTGTGTGAAGGTGTATTGTCGATAGAAGCCAAAAGCCCAAATCCACAGTTATCCTTAAATGAAGTAAATAAATCTTGCATATTCCAACCTTAAATAATAATACGAGACGTCATATAGTGTCTCTAAATGGGGTGGATTATAGCCAAAATGTTGTTAAGATTTGTTTAAGTGATGTACACCCACGCTGAGCGTACTTAGATGTTTAACATCCTTTTGACTATAATAAACAAAATTGAATTCTCTGAATAACCTAGGCATTCACAATGGGTTTTACAAATGTAAGATTGTGCAAGATATTTTTGAGTTCTAGCCATAGCTAAGACGATAAAATATCTTGTGCAAGATTGCGTTTGCAAAACCTACCCAAAGGGCATCACTAGCTTTCGCCTATGCGTTGTTACTCTTTTTCACCTTAGCTACGGCTAGGGTTTCAAAAGAGTGCCTAGCCTAGACAAAAGTTAGAGATGTTGTGAACGCCTAGGTTATTCAGAGAATTCAAACAAAAGGAGTCATCATCAAAGGGTTCATACTTAGTGTCAAAAAAGCCAAAAATGAAGACTCCATTGCTACTGTTTTAACTGCGACAGAGGTAAAAACATACTACCGTTTTTTTGGTGCAAGACACTCCATACTTCAGCTTGGGAATCTGGTAGATTTTGAAGTAGAAGGGGAAGATGGACGCTTTATGCCTAGACTTCGTTCTCTCTCTCATATGGGCTTTCCATGGTTGTTTGATAAAAACAAGCTTCTCATGTGGCATAACTTCATCAAGAAGTTTGAACCACACCTAAAAGACGCAGAAGAGCTTGACTCTTTTTACTATGATCTACTTTTGGATGCTGCCAAAAAATGGGACAAACAAAACCCTAAACGCATCGTCTGTGAGAGTTACATCACCCTACTGGAGTATGAAGGTAGACTCTACCCTGAAGAGAACTGTTTTATCTGTGAACAACGCATAGAAGAGGATATCGCGCTGATGCAAGCCTTTAGGCCAGCACATCCTGTCTGCATCTACAGCCCTGCGTTACCTACTAAAAAGATACTCGATTTTTTCCAAAGTAAGAAAATAGTCTTTTTTGAAGACTATGAAGTGGAATACCTCTATGAGGTTGTCATGAAAGGGTTATGATATACTATATCCCTAAGGATTTAAAATGTTCAAATTACTACTCATACTCATAACAACCTATACACTCAATGCAGGAGCACCTATGCAAAAACACTTTTATGATTTTGAAGCGAAGAATATCAAAGGAGAGACCATCTCTATGTCACAATACAAAGGCAAGGTTGTTCTTGTTGTAAATGTAGCAAGTGAATGTGGTTTTACACCACAGTATGAAGGCTTGGAAAAAATGTATAAAACCTACAAAGCACAAGGTTTTGAGATACTTGCATTTCCTTGTAATCAGTTTGGAGAACAAGAGCCAGGGAGTGCGGAAGAGATACAGAAATTTTGTAGTAGCAAATTTTCTGTCACCTTCCCTCTCTTTGAAAAGATAGATGTCAACGGAGATAACACACATCCACTCTATGTATTTTTAAAGTCAAAAGCCACAGGGTTTTTAGGAACAGAAAGTATTAAATGGAACTTTACAAAGTTTTTGATAAACAAAGAAGGAAAAGTTATTGATCGTTACGGTTCAGCAACAAAGCCTGCAAAGATTACAGAAGATATAGAAAAACTTTTATAAATATATTAATCAACAACATATGCATCCACATATGCATCTTCCATCAGAGGTTTTGAAAAGAGATATCCTTGGTAAATGTCACACCCTTTATCTTCTAAATACTGCCTTTGGTATTCATGTTCTACACCCTCAGCAACCACGGACATATTGAGTGTTTTACCCATGGCGATAATCGTATCAAGAACTATCGTACTGTCACCATTTATAGGGATTTCATCCACAAAAGCTTTATCTATTTTTAATTCATCAATAGAAAGTTTACTTAGGTAGGAAAGTGTTGAGTACCCTGTACCAAAGTCGTCTAATGAAATATAAACACCCAAAGTTTTTATTTTATTGAGTTTTTCAACCATTTCATCAAAGTTTTCCATCATAATACTCTCTGTAATTTCTAAAGAGATTTGACTACCATCTATGCCGTATTTAGCAATATTCTCTTTTAATACTTCATAAAGATTTTCTTGTTGAAATTGTCGAATGGAGATATTGATAGAAATATTCATTTTTTGATTGTTAGACAATACATTAAAAGAACTGATAAATTTACACACCTCCTTGACAACCCAACGTCCCAACTTTAAAATCAAGCCAGTATTTTCAGCCAAAGGTATGAACTCTTTAGGAGAGATATGGCCCAGTGTTGGATGCTCCCAACGTACCAGTGCTTCGGCGGCAATAACCTGATTGCCTTTCACCAAAACTTTTGGTTGATAATGAAGTTCGAATTCATTGTTATCTACGGATAAAGACATGTCTTGCATCATTTGCAACTCATTTTGCAATGAGTCACTATGTTTATTTTGAAAGAAAGTATACGTATTTCGACCTCTTTTCTTTGACTCATACATCGCGATATCGGCACTTTTCATTAGGTCAACTGTACTTTTTCCATCTTGAGGGTACATCACAATTCCGATACTTGCAGTCACACGTAATTTATACTCGTTGATTGTACGTAAATTATGAATCACTTTCATGAGCTTTTCTACAGTCATAACAAGCTGTTCCTCTTTCATATCTTTAAAGATAATCACAAACTCATCTCCGCCAATACGGGCAAAAATATCTTCTTGACGAATAGAATTACTAATGTTTTCAGCCACTTCCTGCAACAAAATATCACCAACATCATGTCCTAAAGTATCATTGATATGTTTAAAATGATCCAAATCTAAAAAGAGCATAGAGAAAGTATTGTTCTTTTTATAATTATCAACGATTAATTTTTCCATTAGTGTCTCTAAATGAAGGCGGTTGGAGATACCTGTCAGTGTATCACTGTAGAGCATACTGGAAATACGTTTTTTTGTCACAGAGTGTTCAGTAATATTCCGAACAATACCCTCAATACCATGTATATTATTCTCTTCATCAAAAACTAGATATTCTGTCACTTCCAAGTGAAAAGGTACATTTTTTATCCTCTAAAGTAATTTCATAAGGAATATTATATCCGTACTCCGAAACCAACATTTTTGTTTCAATGTCACACATCAAACCATAAGAAAATGTATTACTGTATTTTTTGATAAATTCTTCTGGAGTAAACCCAAGCATACCGGCAACAGAATCACTGACTGAAGTAAATTTACCTTCATCATTTTTAGCATAAAAGAAATAGTAGGGTTGAAGATTAGTAAGTAGACGTTCATACTTCTTTTCCATCTGAAGCATAAGATGTTTGTTTTCCTGTTCACATAAATTGTGAAGTGCTCGTATCCTGCTTTTTGCTACATTAAGCATTTTACGTTGATAGGCACGATTTTCATCTGCTTTATTGTAAGTATCATTAATGATATGGAAGAGTGCTAATTGTTGAGATTCATCTAAAGTACCTCTATAATCAATACTTTTTAATTGATATTCTAAAAGATTATTCATTTGCATCTTCCCCATACAGAATTTGCATCTATCATACTACAACAATGGTACACCATTGTTGTCATTGTATTTTTTAAATTTTATTTCTAAAAAACGTATCATTTGTTAAGATACGTTTTTAATGGATTTTAATCTAAAAAATACTTATGCCTTTTTGACGAACTCTTGCTTGAGTTTAATCGCACCAACACCAGGTACTTTACAATCAATATTATGCCCATCATTACCTTCAACAAGACGAATGGTTTTAATCTTTGTACCTACTTTAATCCCATCACTGCTACCTTTAACTTTAAGGTCTTTTATTACAGTCACACTGTCACCATCTTGCAAGATATTACCATTAGCATCTTTTACAACAAGAGCAGTTTCTTCTTCTACTTCAGCTGCTGCATCTTTGTTCCACTCATGTGCACACATAGGACAGATATAAAGACTCCCCTCTTCGTAAGTATATTCACTACCACATTCAGGGCAATTTGGGATATTTTCCATGCTTTTTCCTTTGTATTGTTAATATTGAGCGTATTTTACTCTTTTAATTTTAACTTAACTTTCGCACCTAAATAATACATAAAATTCACCTCAAAACCTCTTAGTGGCAAGTGACCAGGCAAGTGCACACGCTGATTGCTTTATAGCCCTTGATATCACAAAATATTCATGAAACAAACACCCATAAAAAGCCCTATACACCGTACTTTTAGCTATAATACACCTTCCAAATAGAGGATAAAAAGTGTCCA
>VCAW01000182.1 GCA_013607775.1 Campylobacterota bacterium
ATAAAAAGCCTTATAGTTTTTTTGATAAAGTTTTAATGTTTGTTGTAAAGTATTATAACATTTATCGAGGTCTAAAGGTTTTTTTGAAATTTAATTTAGCTTAAATTGTGGGTTGTTTTTGGTAATCTGCAAGTGGCTCAATGATATACTAGAAGAGATATCTACGGAAACAGGTGCACCTAAACCTAGTCAACTAAAACAAAAAAACCTCAGAAAAATAAATTATTTTCTAAAACCCTGTTTTTTTATCATTGCTATAGTATTTTCACTTTTTATTGTGGTACTTTCAAACTTAGTCACAGATGCAACCAAAGAAGTGAAATCTACACCCAAAATAGTGACAAGTAGCCCTGAAAATACAGAAGATTGGAAAATGCCTGAAGATAGGATTGAATCTAAAAAAACTTCTGTACCTCATGTGATAGAACTCACGCCTGTACATAAAAAAATGGTACAAAAAAAACCTATAAAGGTAGAATCTGTAAAGCCAAAACCTAAAATAAAGAAAAAAACAGAAAGAGAACTCGCGAAAGAGGCACTGCGACTACAGATGTTACAGTAGTGTTCTTTGTATATCTTTATGCAGTGCTGTCATGACTTCATAAGAGATGGTACCTAGCTGTTTGGCAGCATCTTGAGCATCGTTCATCACACACACTTCTTCTTTGTCTGATGCCAACGCGATGAAATCCATAGAGACACGCCCCAAGATAGGTAGTTTTTCTGCTATTACAAAAGGATGTTGCACATCTGCTCTACTCCATCCGTCACCATATCCTAAGTCATAGGTAGAGACTGACATCTTTTCAGAAGCTGTAAAATCTCCTCCATACCCTACACGTTCACCTTCGTTAAGTATGCGTGTAGAGACTCTTTTTGCATACAAAGATAGTACAGGTTTTAATGGTACTTTATCAAATGTGCCATCAAGCTCATTGTACCCATACGCTGCAATACCCACACGCACCACATCTTCTGTAAAATGTTTGCTTCTTAAAATTGCTGCTGAGTTATGTGAGTGTATGCGTATATCTTTGTATCCTGCACGCTCTATTTTGTCTTTGGCTTCCTCAAAGTTTTTTTGTTGCCAAAACAGCTCAGAACTGAGTACATCTGATGAACGAAAATGTGTCATAACCCCTACAAGATTTAAGCCATGCTCTTTTATCTGAGTCAATGCTTCATCTACTTCATCTAGTGCTATGCCGTTGCGGTGCATACCTGTATCTACTTTGAGTTCAACTTTTGCACCTTTTTGTGCTTGTACAATATCTTCTAGCGTGTTAATCGTATAGCTAAACTTCTCATGGTTCATCACTGTGTCACCCAATACCAAAATAGTCTCAAACAGTGCTTCTATCTGCTCTGCTTCATCTGTTTTGCGCACCACTGCATGTTTGATGCCAAATTCTGAAGCCAACTTTGCCATAAGTATCAAACCATGCCCATATGCATTGTCTTTTAATACGATAGCTATTTTCTCTTTTGAGCCAGTTTTTAGTGCGATTTGGTTAAGATTGTGATAGAAATTTTCTTTGTTTATTTTTATAAATGCCATAAAGAATTATACAACAAAAATATAATTATTCTTCTCGTCAAAGACGAAGCTTTAGCGAGAAGAATTTTAAAGGGGCTTTTGCTCCTTTAAAAGGAGACAAATAATGAGATTACCTGCTGAATGGGAGAAACAACAGTGTGTGTTGATGAGTTTTCCTCATGAAGCGACAGACTGGAATGATGGAGACTTAAATAAAGCACTCTCACCCTTTATACACATAGCTCAAGCCATTGCATATGGACAGGCTGTATATATTATCTGCAAAGACAAAACAAAGATAGCTTCGATGTTTTGTAGCACACGTAACTTGACTTTTATAGAGATACCCACCAACGATACATGGATACGCGATTATGGATACATAAGCATATTCGAGGATGGAGAAAAAAAACTGCTTGACTTTACTTTTGATGGCTGGGGTGGGAAATTTGAAGCCTCTCTTGACAATAGTGTCAACACAATTTTACATCAAAAAGGGTATATGGGCATTACACCCTTAGAAAAAATAGATTTTGTGCTAGAAGGAGGCTCCATAGAGAGTGATGGAGAAGGGACTATTTTGACTACCTCAGCATGCCTTTGTAACCCAAACAGAAACGGCGGGCTAAGTAAAGAAGAAGTTGAGAGAAAGCTCAAAAATACGCTTGGAGTACAAAGAGTTCTATGGTTAGACCATGGGTATCTAGCAGGAGATGATACAGACTCTCACATAGATACTTTGGCACGTTTTGTCAACAAAGAGACAATCGCTTATGTAAAGTGTAATAATAAAGAAGATGAACACTATGAAGCACTCCAAAAGATGGAAACACAACTACAAACATTTACTACTATGGAAGGAAAACCATACACTTTAATACCACTTCCTATGTGTGAAGCCGTTTATGATGACAATCAACAACGTTTACCTGCTACCTATGCAAACTTCCTCATTTGTAACGATGCACTCATCTATCCAACTTATGGTGATAAACATGATAAAATAGCTCATGAGATATTTAAAGATTTATTTCCGAATAAAGAGATAATTCCTATTAATTGTCTGAAACTTATAGAGCAAGGCGGAAGTCTGCATTGCTCCACTATGCAGGTGGTATATTGATGAAAGTAGCACTGATACAACAAAAGTATTATGGGTCGAAAGAATCAACCCTCAAAGTAACACTAGATAAAATAAAAGAAGCTTCACATAATGGTAGCATACTTATTGCACTACAAGAACTGCACCAGACAGAGTACTTTTGTCAGTGCGAAGATACTAAGTTTTTTACCTATGCAAACAGTTTTGAAGAAGATGTAAAGTTTTGGTCTACTGTAGCAAAAGAGAACAACATCGTACTCATCACCTCACTTTTTGAAAAACGTACAGCAGGGCTCTACCACAACACCGCTGTAATTTTCGAAAAAGACGGCTCCATTGCAGGCAAATACCGTAAAATGCACATACCAGATGACCCAGGATTTTATGAGAAGTTTTACTTTACTCCAGGGGACTTAGGATTTGAGCCTATCCAAACTTCTGTTGGAAAACTAGGCGTGCTTATCTGCTGGGATCAATGGTACCCAGAAGCAGCACGCATTATGACACTTAAGGGTGCTGAGATACTCATCTACCCTACAGCCATTGGTTGGTTTGATGAAGATAGCGAAGAGGAGAAACAAAGGCAGCTAGAGAGCTGGATAACCATCCAACGCTCCCATGCCATAGCCAATGCCATACCTGTCATAAGCTGTAACCGAGTAGGCTTCGAGTCTGACCCTACAGGTGTCATGAAAGGCACAAGATTTTGGGGAAACAGCTTCATCTGTGGCGCACAAGGAGAACTCTTAACCCATGCCAACCACCAAAATGAAACCATCCTCTACGCAGATATAACCCATGAGAGAACCAAAGAAGTAAGAGATATCTGGCCATTTCTTAGAGATAGAAGAATCGAAGAATACGATTGTCTATTAAAAAGATTTTGTGACAATCAATAAGGCAATCTCATTCCCTCGAAAAGCAACATCAAAAGTTATCTTATTTAGCCCACGTCAGTTTTTCACATTTTTATTGCAATGTATACCACGGGTGCTTTTTTTGGGTTCGTTTTTTTCTTTTGTTGTGAGACAAAGAAAAAAAGGAATGAAAGAAATATTAAGTAACTTTAACTATAATCTCCCAATATATTTAAAATAAGGAATACCGATGTATGACATAGAAGTCACCGTCAAAGGTGCCCCGGTAAAATACAAACTTCCAGACCCAGCCTTCTATGAAGCACTAGGTTATGAAGGTATGAAAGACCTCATGTATAGATTTTATGATGAAATTTATGAGAGTTCTATCTCTCATTTCTTCCCACAAGACGAAGAAGAATTTGCAAAAGTCAAAGAGAAAAACTCACGCTTTTTCATACAAATCTGTGGTGGACCAAAAGTCTATGAAGATGAAACACAAGGTATGAACCTCAACGAATACATGATTCGTCTTCATGATGATTTTTCTATCAACAGAAAAGCAAGATTTGAGTGGTTGGGATGTATGGAAACTGCTCTAAGAGAAACAGATGGCGTTTCACAAGAACTCAAAGATGATTTTTGGGATTATCTAGAAAAATTCTCTAAACTCACCGTCAATACTTTTGATGACGGTTCTGTCTTTTATGCAGCCTATGAGCCTGGAGATATTGTACCCTAGCTTTAGAGTTAATGGTTACTGAGCCTGTCGAAGTACCACATAAAAGCAAACATTAACCCAGGTGTTTTAGCAATACGCTCATCATAAATGAGTGTTTTTGCTTCAGCGATAGGTAGTGTAACAACTTCTATCTGCTCATCATCTACACCTCCACCCTCACTCACTTTCATACTATCATCTACCTCAACATAATAGAGCATTTGCTTTGAGCCTGCAAAGCCAACTGAGGTATGAAAAGAGGTTATTTTTTCTATCTTCCCTACTTCAACTCTATATCCACACTCCTCTTCTATCTCTTCCATTGCTATCTCGACTAAGCTGAGATTTTTATCGACAATGCCGGCACAAAGTTCAATGGTCATCCCATCATTGTTGTTCAGATAGACAGCAGGACGAAACTGTTTCACTAAGATAAAAGCATCTTTGCGTGTATGGTAGATAAGTATGGCTACAGAATCATGCGCCTCTACGATTTCCCATGATTTTTCTTTACCATTTTGTTCATACGTTGCATACGCAGTTTGAATAAACTTAGCATCTTCTAAAGGTTGGAGTTTAAAGTTTTTGATATCGTTTGGCATCGTCTATCCTCATACTTGTTTGTGTAAAATCATCCCAGACAAAAGGTTTACCTTCTGCTTTCATGTATTCTAACAATTTTGCTTTATTCTCTTTGGCATTTTTGATGACAACTTTTTTATATTTAGTTGTACTTGTCTCTTTATATTTGGTAAACTTTTTCAGTATCGTACCACCGGCAGACTTTCTACGTAAAACTTTCATAGGATCAATCCATCTACCATTTTTAGTTAAGCCAAAGTGTAGATGTGGACCGGTACTTCTTCCTGTACTCCCTACATACCCAATAATCTGCCCTTTTTTCACCCGTTGTCCACGTTTCACACGTATACGACTTTGATGCGCATAAAGTGAAACATACCCACCATTATGTTTTATTTTTACAACCTTACCATACCCATGCATACGACCTGAGAAAATCACTTTTCCAGAATTGACTGCCAAAAGTGGTGTACCTCTTCTTGCTCCAAAATCCGTTCCATGATGCGGACGATACCGTTTTAAGATAGGATGCCAACGTCTACGAGAAAAAGAAGAGGTAATTCTAGCATGACGCAATGGCATCCCAAAACGTGAAGACTTACTTTTAATGGGTACACGACGTGTATAGGTTATCTTCTTTCTTCCCTTAACAGTATAGGCCTGAGACTTCTTGGTACTGGTATAGCCATACCCATCTTCATCAGCATAAATAAACTGTTTTTTACCATGCGATTCAAGCATGGCTATCTTGATATGTGGCATATAGTAAGGTAGACCCATACGTGTCTTTTGCTCATATATAAAAGAGAGTTTGTCACCTTTTTTTAATTTTCTGGTATCGATGGTACCTTTAAAAAGCTGTCCTATTTTATCTGCAAGTGCTGGGTGATGCAAGGTTTTTTTGACATCACTGTGAGGATTACATTCTATGATAACAGTAGCGCTATACTCATCTTTTTTATAGGCAATAGGGATAATATCAAATGTATATAATCCTGTTTTACGTGCTTTAGCCACACGTATCTGCATCTCTTCACCTATGGGAATCAAAGCTTGTTCCAGCGTGCCGTCATTCTCTTTTAACTCGTAGAATGTTTGCCCACCCTGAATTTCAGAAAGGAACTTTATATCTTCTTTCGAGATGGATTTTAGTATATCCGGATGAATACTGCGCGCATTCAAATACTGTGAAAAAGTCTCACCACGTTTCCACTTTTCTACACTTACTTTTGTCGCAAACAGTGAATTAACAATAAAAACCCACAGTAAAATACTTTTAAAACTTCTCATCCCTACCTAACATACTATTCAATAAATGGGCATAATTATAACTGAAATAAGTTAATCCCAAAATATGTATAGGCTTCCCAAATAACGAAATAGAGATTCATAAATCTAGATAATTTCGTAAAATAGTTCAACTAGCTAAAAAAT
>VCAW01000183.1 GCA_013607775.1 Campylobacterota bacterium
TTCTTCCACTCACTCTCATTTATGCTACAATCTCAGATGCTTGTTTGAGGGTTGGAAAAGTGGAAGGCAAAAAGTGAAACGGGTGGAAGAATAAAGTGAAATTCCCAATTTGTTTTGCAAGAATATCTTTTACTCTTTGCATGATTTCATAAAAATCTATCATAGGGATCCTTAAGGGGTTATATAAAAGGTATAATAATAGATTTTTGAGGGTAGGGTTAAAAATATGTCAAATTGACATATTTTTAGGGTATAAAAGGGGTTACTTTGTTTTTTGTACTGTCTATTTCTATGACAGTGTGTACATTACCTCTAGGATTAAAATCAGCAATGAGTTTCATAGATTTTGGTTTTAGTTTTGTATAGAGGGCATCATAAATTTCATTGGCAGAATTTTCATGTGAAATATGTCTATACATAAAGGAATTAATATAGAGTTTAAGTGCTTTGAGCTCTATCACCAATGTATCGGGCTCATAAGAGAGTTTGAGTGTTGCAAAGTCAGGATAACCTGAACGTGGACATAAACACATAAACTCTGGAAGTTCTATGTTGATTGTATAGTTTTTTTTATGCTCATTTGGCCAAAAGTTCTCTTGGGCATGAATATCAAATTCTTGTATCTCTTTTTCACCGTATTTCATCTGTTTCCTTTTAGTTGTATCTGTTAATTAGATCTGTTTCATTAAGTGGTTTACTGACGCCAAAACCTTGTATATAGTTGATGCCGAGTACGCGTAGTTTTTTCTTTTGCTCATCATTGTCTACCCATTTTGCAACAGTTTGTACCTGTAGATCTTTAGACATCTTTATGAGTGAATTGAGCATGGCGTATGTTGTGTTGTCCTCAAGGTGTGTGACATAGTCTCTGTCAAACTGTACCATGTCAAATTTAAAGTGTTTCATATACTCCATTGATGCGTTAGAAGAGCCAAAATTATCAATACAAATACGTATACCTTGACTTCTAAAACGTTTAAGTGTCTTTAGATATCTGCTTAAATCATGGTGTGTTTTTCGTTCATAGAGTTGAATAATAAGTCTATTGGGATTTACTTTCTTCTCTTCCAAATAAGTGAAAAATTGTTCCTGAAAATTTTGATCTCTCAAAGAGAAGGGAGAAAGGTTAAATGTAAAAGAGATACTCTCATTTACAAGGGGTAGGAGATCAATCACATGCTTAACCAAGGTTAGGTCATAGTCTCGTCCCAAGCCTAAACGATTAATGATAGGTAAAAATACACGTGGGAGTATATCTTCTCCTGAGGCTGCCTTGAGTTTGACAGCGATTTCATAGGTATCAATCTTGTCACTATGGGTATTGAGCAAAGGTCTAAAAGAGAGAATAAGGTTTTTGTTTTGCAGTGACAAAATGACACATTTTTCAATACTTGAAAGTGCTTCTGCATCTTGGATTTCAGTAGGGGTGTTTTTACTTTGTGTCCCTACAGATTGACTCTGTATGAGGCCTCTTAGTTGCAAAATGATTTTTTCAAAATCTTGACTGGTATTGCTAATAACTGCAAACTTGTAATCTACTTCAATTTCGTTGATAAGGTGATTTTCTTTAATCATTTGTTCTAAAATCGTTTGAATAAGTGCTGCATCTCCATCGAGTGCTATGAGGAACTCTGAACCGCGGTGTCTTCCTAAAAGTACTTTGTCGAAGCCATGCTGTTTAAAAAGCAGGTTGAGTTTACGGGTAATGGTATAAAGAAGCGTATCGATTTGTTCTGAACTGTAGTTCTCATTGAGTGACTGTAGGTTTTCAATATTGAGACAGGCAACTATTTGAGGATTATCCTGTTCAAGTTTTTTAATAAATGTTTTCTTGTTAAAGCCCTGTGTAGTGTGGTCCAACATAGTTTCTTGTACAGAGAGATTCATTAAGAATAGATAAAATAGATAGTAATAAAGGTAATGGCAGCAAGTAGCACACCGTCCTTTAAACTTAAATGAACAGTGTCCCCTTTATAAATAGTGGTGAAAAAAACAAGAAAAACAAGAATAAGAACAGGAATACCTGCTCTTAGAGCGAGGGTAAATCTTCTACCTCGCTCTTCTTTTTGTGAGAGTAGCATTAAACGTCCAAGTGTTGTACATCTTTTGCATGGCTTTCGATGTAGTTTCTTCTTGGTTCCACTTCATCGCCCATAAAGAGTACAAAGGTATCTGCTGCAGCTTCATCATCTCCAATCTTCACTTGTAAAAGTCTTCTGTTTTCTGGTGTCATGGTTGTTTCCCAAAGTTGTTCCGGGTTCATTTCCCCTAGACCTTTGTAGCGTTGAATATATGCACCTTTTTTGGCAGAACTTTCAACCTCTTCAAAGAGTGCAAGTAAATCTTGGTCTTTAAATTCATCTGTGATGTGTTCCTTAATCTTTTCATGAATAAGGATGGCTTCATTATAATGAGGGTTTGTAAAGAGAATATCGTCAACGATAAGCTCTTCAAGTCCATCATTGGTTTGTACGAAAAGGTGAATAGTCTCATCGGTTATTGTTTTATTTAAAATGTTATAGCCTAATTCTGCGATGTATGCTTCAATGGTTTTGGCCAATGGTTTATTGTCTGTACCTACAACATCAGGGTTTTCTATCATGTATCTGAGTACTTCTGGAAGAGCAAAACGTTTTTCTATCTCTTTGAGTGTCATACGGTAGTAGGCGACAAGTTTAAACAAATCAATCAAATCCGCTTCACCCATAGTACTACTTTCTATCACTGAGATACCATTTTCAATGAGGTAGTCATTCAGACCTTTTTCATCTTTGAGGTAAATTTCATTTTTACCTTTTTTATAACGATACAATGGTGGTTGCGCAAGATACAGGTAGCCTTTCTCAATTACAGGTTTTAAAAATCTGTAGAAAAATGTCATAAGCAGTGTTTGAATGTGGCTTCCATCAACATCGGCATCGGTCATGATGATGACTTTGTGGTAACGAAGCTTATCTTCATTAAACTCTTCACCGATACCACAACCAAGTGCTGTAATCATATTTTTAATTTCATCAGACTTTAGAATCTTTTCTAAACGTGCTTTCTCAACGTTAAGAATCTTACCTTTGAGTGGTAAAATTGCTTGAAATACTCTATCGCGTCCTTGTTTTGCTGAACCTCCAGCAGAGTCCCCTTCCACAAGATAGATTTCTGAGATTTCAGGGTCTTTACTTTGACAGTCAGCCAGTTTACCCGGGAGTGTCCCGATGCTCATAGAGTCTTTACGTTTCACCAAATCTTTTGCACGTTTTGCTGCGTCACGTCCACGAGCTGCCAGAAGTACCTGTGCCATGATAGCTTTGGCTTCAAGAGGGTTTTCTTCAAGATATTTGTTGAATTTCTCAGAGAAGAACTTTTGAACCAATGGTCTTACGTAACTAGAACCAAGCTTTCCTTTGGTTTGACCTTCAAACTGTGGTTCAGGTACACGTACAGAAACAATGGCTATAAGACCCTCTTTACAGTCATCACCAGTGATTTTGGTGTTTTTCTCTTTGGCATTGGCATTTTTAGAGATGTAAGATGACATAGAACGTGTCAGTCCTGCTCTAAATCCTGCTTCATGCGTACCACCATCAGCCGTTTTAATGTTGTTTACAAAAGAGAGTGATTTTTCAGAATCTGCATCACAATACATAAGGGCGATATCTATCTCAATATCATCTGCTTTTCCTTGGAAAAACTGTGCAGTTGAAAGAGCTTGCTTTGTATTCATGTCTTCAGTAAACTGTTTGATACCACCAGCGAAGTGAAATACTTCTTTGGTGCCATCACGTTCATCTTTAAAGTCAATAGTGATTTTAGGGTTTAGGTAACAAAGTTCTTTGAAACGCTTCATCAAAATTTCTTTTTGGAAGGTTACTGACTCTGTAAAAATTGAATCGTCAGGAAAGAATTCTACTTTTGTACCATGTTTGTTGGTTCTGCCTTCCGTAATCAGGGGTGCAGTAGGAATTCCTTCTTTAAAACTTTGTGTGTGAATCTCTTTGTCTTTAAAAACAGTAAGGTGTAGGTTTTTTGAAAGTGCATTTACAACAGAAACACCAACCCCATGGAGTCCACCAGATACTTTGTATGTATCTTTGTCAAATTTACCACCGGCATGGAGTACAGTTAAAACAACAGTAGCAGCAGAGATTTTTTCAGTTGGGTGTTCAGTAACAGGGATACCACGACCGTTATCTTCGATGATAGCAGAACCCTCTTTTGTCAGTGTGACTTTAATCATATCACAGTAGCCTGCCATCGCTTCATCGATAGAGTTGTCTACCACTTCATAGACAAGGTGGTGAAGACCTTTTGTAGAGGTGTCACCAATGTACATTCCTGGTCTTTTTCTTACTGCTTCTAGTCCTTTGAGGACCTTAATGTTGCTAGCACCATATTCTGCCATAATTCTCTCCATATTGTGAATTTATAATAGTAACTATTTTATCTAAAATTACCTTATAAAAAGCGCGATAGAAAGGGGCTTTAAGAGAGAATTACAGCAGCATTCCAGATTGTTGCTTTTTGGTGCTTACAATATCAATTTTATTGGGGTCAATAAATTGTTTTTTTTCATAGGCATCAAGGGCATATCTGCCTATCATTGCTGCATTGTCAGAACAATACTCAAGAGGAGCAACATGCAGTGTTTTGCCAAACTCTTGGCAGAGTTTTTCATAGGCATTTCGTATATATCTGTTGGCAGATGCACCACCGACAATGGCAAAATCTTTGATATGTTCTTTCGCAAATATTTTTTTGCTTTTTTGTAAGAGGTGTAGTTTCACTGCTTTTTGAAAACTGGCAGAGAGATCTGCTCTGTCCTGTTCACTCATGTTTTCTTTACCACCACAAGCTTCCACTTTAAGTCTTACGGCATTTTTAAGCCCCGAAAGGGAAAAGGCAATGAGGGGTGAGTTACGCAGTGGTATAGGCAAATCAAAACGGTTTTCATCACCTTTTAGAGCAAGTGCTTCTATGAGTGGGCCTCCAGGGTAGCCTAGCCCCATCATTTTGGCACATTTGTCAAAGCTTTCTCCCACAGAATCATCCATAGAAGTAGCGAGTATCTCCATACGTTCAAAACTTTCGACGCGTATCACCTGTGTATGCCCTCCAGAGATGAGAAGTACCAGTAGGGGTAGGGTAGACTCTTTTTCGATGAATAAAGAGTAGATATGTCCCTTTAAATGGTGTACAGGAATGAGTGGAACATCTTGTAGTACGGCCAAGGTCTTAGCCATAGCGATACCCTCTAAAAGTGTTACCCCAAGTCCAGGTTGATTGGTAACGGCTACAGCTTTGAGTTTGTCAAAGTAGGGTTTTGTCTCTTTGAGTATCTCTGGCAACGCTACTGCATGTAAACGAGAAGCGAGTTCTGGAACGACACCACCATAACAGGAGTGTTGCTCTTCCTGAGAGATTTTTTTATGGTAGAGGATTTTTTTAGTTTTTATTTCTGTGATAGCGATGGAGCTGTCATCACAGCTTGATTCTATGCTGAGTATCATTTGGTTTCACTTTTAGGTTTTTGCAAGACAAGGTTTTCTATCAATTCCCATTTTCCATACCCTGAATCGGCATTGATGTGCCCCGCATTTGCTATGGTAGTAAATGTGGCATTATAGTACGAAGCTATCTCTTTTGCCTCGTCTATTTTTACCCATGGGTCATTATCTGAGACTATCATGTGTACTTCTTTTGTATAGATATTTTTAGGAAGAGGACAAGGGAAAAAGGTTTTAATGGTTTTTTCTTGTGTCGTAAGGCTTGGTAACGAGACCATAAAGAGTCTTTTTACCTCTCTCATACCCTCTTCTTCACAAAGCCACATCCAAAGATTGTTGGCTAGTGAGTGACAGACAACAGTGTCTGGTTTAAAATCGTTAAGTATTTTTTTTACCTGTTTTATCCATCTGTTTTTTGAAGGGTAGTGACAGTTGTCTAAAAGAGGAAATGAGACGGTACCATAGTTTTTGGCTATCTCACTTGCAAGTTTGGCTTGCCAATGTGGTGCATCTGAACCACCCAAACCATGCAAGATAAGTACCTTATCTTCTACTTGCATAGGCTCTTACCTCTTTGTCTATCTGGATAATGTCTTGAATATTATCTGCTTTAATTGTTTTAAACTTCTCATACGCATTCAAGATTATATCACTCATCCCAAAAAAACTACAGGCTTCTTTTTGAAATTTCTCTATGGCTATCTCATTGGCAGCATTGACCACAACACCCAAATGAGGATTTTGTAAAATATGCTCTTTGATGTGCCAAATAGGGTAACGTTGGGCTTCTATAGGTAAAAACTCCAATCCTCCAATGTTTAGTAAATCTGTAGGAGGGAGTATCTCTTCAGTCACTTCCCCCTGCAATGCAAATGCAATAGGCAGTTTCATGTCTACCCCTGCAAAGTGCGCTGTGGTTGAGCCATCTTTAAACTCTGCTAAGGCATGGATGATAGACTTTTTTTCGATGACTGCATCAATGCTTGAAGTGTTAAACAGCCATTTGGCTTCGAGGAGTTCAAAGAGTTTGTTTGTCATGGTGGCTGAATCTATAGTGATTTTGTTTCCCATGGACCAGTTAGGATGTTTGAGTGCATCTGAGAAAGTAGCATCTTTCATCTTATTCAGTTCCCAGTCTCTAAAAGCACCACCACTCGCTGTAATGTAAAGTTTAGAGACAGGACGCTCATTGATGAGGTACCAAAGTCCAAAATGCTCAGAGTCAATGACATTTATAAGAGACATATCAATAAACGCACCAGCAACCACAAGAGACTCTTTGTTTGCAAGCGCCACACGTTTACCTAAACTTGTAGCTTTTAGTGTGGGTGCCAAACCAGTGTATCCTACCAAAGCATTCACAATCATAGAACTTTGTGATTCTTCTATGAGGGTTAAGATAGCATCATTTCCACAACGTACATCAGGATGATTCACTTTATGTCTGTCTGCCTCATGGGCAATGACAACTATTTTGGGTTGATGTTCCTGTATCTGTTTGTTGAGTAATTCTATATTTCTACCTGCGACCATTGCTTCTATACGTATATTGTAACGCTTGGCAATGATAAGGGTATTGACCCCAATAGAGCCAGTAGAACCTAAAAGGACGATACTAGACATGAATTATAAAAATGCTCTAAGGGCAATAACCATCATCGGTGCAGCAAAGAGATAGCCATCGATTCTGTCAAGTATGCCCCCATGACCAGGAAGAATGTCTCCAGAGTCTTTTACGCCTGCTTCACGCTTGAGGTAAGATTCAAAAAGGTCACCAAATACAGAAGTTGCAGCAGTCACTAATGTAACGACAATGGCTATCCACATGGGTGCAATTTCTAGACCGATGTAGCTACCAAAAATAGTTGCGATGATGATACCTCCAAAGACACCTTCAAGTGTTTTGTTTGGGCTTGTGTCTGAAAACTTTGTTTTACCTATGGCTTTGCCTGTGAAGTAGGCACCCGTATCGGCAAGTGCCACAGTGACAAGAAGCCATAACATAGAGCGTACGCCAAAGTCTTGGTATAGGATGAGAAAAAAGAGTATGCCAGATACTGGGTAGAGAAAAGGCAAGATGAGTCTTTTGTCGAAGTTATGCAAGTATGCGATGGCAGCACCAAAGATGATGGCAACAAGGAAAAAGAGATCATCTGGGTTTGGGTAAACATAGGCAAAAAGCCAAAGCAATGCTGCCCAGAAGTATGCAGATGCCGAAGAGAGTTTAAAGAGTTTCATTGCTTCATAAAAAGCAAACATATAGATGACACCTAAAAATGCCCACATGATGAAGAAATTGTCTATCCACCCTATAAAGCCTACAAGTGCAAGCAGAGCGATGCCTGTGATGACACGTTGTTGTAAAGAAGTTAAGTTTTTTAACATAGGATATTCCTGTTTTTATATAGGTAGAGATTATACCACGACTTGGGTTAAACCCTTATCTCTACACCCTCTTTTAAGACTGGGATAGTTTGGTATTTGTCATACTCTACGTTAGACCCTTCTTGGACTTTCACAAACTTACGTTTGGTGTAGTCTACGAGGTGGTTGCCTGGACGGTTGGTAGAAAAATCTACACAGAGTTTGGCAGCAGCCTGTAAAACAGACTCTGGAAGATTTTGTTTGTCAGTACGAATGATGACATGTGAACCAGGTATCTCTCTGGTGTGCATCCAAATATCATTACTTTTTGCTAAGGAGAGGAGTTTTTGGTTCTCGTTAGAGTTACGTCCTACCATGACTTTGTAGTCTTCTATCCAAAAGAGTTCTCCCTCTCGTAACTTCTCTTTTTTGCGCAATGATTTGGCGCGTTTAGGTACAAGAAGTTCAAGCTCATATGGGGTGTTAGCCTGCTCTAGAGCATAGTAGATATTTTCATAAAAAGCCATTTTAGAGCTTAGATTTTCCTGTTCTATATGGACATTTTTTGCCTTGGCTTTGGCGCGTTTAGAGAGGTTGAAATAGTGGTCAGGCATACGGTTTACTTTCACATCTTTGGGTAAAGGTATAGTAACCTCTTTTCCCTCAAAGTCATAGGTTTTTAACTTAGTGTCATAGGGTTTTATCTGGTAGAGGTTTGACAAGATGAGGTTACCGAGGTTTTTAAACTCAGAGGCTTGTGTTTCAAGTTTCTCTTTGTTTGGCAGTTTGTCTAAAAGTTGTGCAAACTTTTTTATTTTTTTAGAGACGGTAGAGAGTTTTTGTTTTTTCATCTCTTGAAGTTTTTTGATTTGAATATCTGTAAATTTTTGCTCCAAATAATCATCAATATTGTCTATCTCTTGTGCTTCTTCTTTGCGTTCAAAAGGAGGGATTGGCAGAAGTTCCATTCCTGGACGAATGACTCTAAAAGAGCTGTCTGCATCTATGTGCCTAAGTGCTTCGATGATGACTTCATTCTCATCGATGAGTATGGCATTGGTATTTTTGCCTGTAAACTCTAGTTGGAGGTAGATGATTTTATCTTTATAGCTACTTTTAGGCGCAATCTCAAAGCGTAACATTCGGTCACCATTTGGGACATCGACCCCAAGAAGTTTAGACCCGCTAAGCAGTGAATGCAACAAAGTGTCAAAAGGGGCGTTGTAGCCCTGTAAGGGTCTTTGACTAGGCGCTTTGTAGATAAAGCTATGTCCTCGCGTCATGTTGAAAAAATAACTCTCAGACTTATCAAACATAATTTCTAGAGTATTATCCTCTATACGTCTTGCACGAGAGATAAAAGTAAAGTTGTTGAGACGTTGTGCAATGGCTTGGAGTTCGTGCAGTTTCATAGTTGTGCCCTTTGGCTCTCATTTGTATAATTTATAGTTGTGAAATTCTACCATAAAATTATTTTGCTATAATTCGCGTAATATAAATTAAGGATAACCTTATGGCACAAACAATAACAGAAAAAATATTCTCAGAACATGCAGGTAAAAATGTACATGCAGGAGAAATTGTAAGAGTACCCATAGATATGACAATAGGAAATGATATTACAACCCCTATCTCTATTAAAGCATTTGAGGAGAGTGGTTCAACCGAGCTTGCCAATCCTGATGGTTTTGCTATTGTGATGGATCACTACATCCCAGCAAAAGACATTGCTTCAGCAAATCAGGCAAAAATTTCAAGAGAATTTGCCTACAAGCATGACCTCAAATACTTTTTTGATGAAAAAGATATGGGTATTGAGCATGCGTTACTTCCAGAAAAAGGACTTGTGATTCCTGGTGATGTCATCATCGGTGCAGACTCTCATACCTGTACACATGGCGCACTTGGAGCATTTTCTACAGGTATGGGAAGTACAGATATCTCATTTTCCATCATCACAGGTGGAAACTGGTTTAAAGTGCCTGAGACTATTAAGGTAAATCTTGTAGGCAAACCTGGTAATCACATTTATGGTAAAGACATTATCTTGGAGCTTATCCGTATTTTAGGTGTAGATGGAGCTCTTTATAAAGCTATCGAATTTACAGGTGACGGTGTACAGTACCTTGGTATGGCAGACAGATTTTCTATGTGTAACATGGCGATAGAAGCAGGAGCAAAAAGTGGTATTTTTGCTATCGACGCAGTATCTCAAGCCTATTTGGATGAGAGAGCAGAAGCAAATGGTGGCTTAAGAAGCGAACCTAAACTTCACTACTCAGATGCAGATGCAACGTACTGTCAAGAGATTACTATAGATATGGAAAACCTTTCTCCAGTCATTGCCTACCCATTCTTACCAAGTAACGGTAAGTCAGTGGAGCAAGCTGTTGCTGATGATTTAACCATAGACCAAGTCATGATAGGCTCTTGTACCAATGGACGTATAGAAGACCTTAGAATTGCTGCTGAGATTATGAAAGGTAAGCGTGTTGCTAAGCGTACACGTATGATTATTACTCCGGCAACACAAAAGATATTGCTTCAGGCACAACATGAAGGGTTGTTGGATATTCTCATCGAAGCAGGAGCTGTAGTCTCTAACCCTACTTGTGGTGCTTGTCTAGGTGGTTATATGGGTATCTTGGGTGACGGTGAGCGTTGTGTGGCAACGACTAACCGTAACTTCGTAGGACGTATGGGGGCTAGAACCTCAGAGATTTACTTAGCAAACTCAGCTGTGGCAGCAGCGTCTGCTATAGCAGGTAAGATAGTAGACCCTAGAGATATCTAGGTATGAAGCAAGGGGTAAAAACCATACTCATAGTCCTTTGTCTCTTGTTTTTATTTTTTTGTTTGAGTGGTTTTGCTATGACAGGAAGTTTTTCTGTCAATGCCCCACTTGAACAAAAAGAACATTACCAATTTCTTATAACTTTATACACATCAGGTGTTATTCTCTCTTTTTTTCTGCTAGTATATTTAATATTTTTTGTAAAGGTAGCTAAATGAAAAATTCACGTACACATTTAAAGTAGTATCTGATGATATAGACTTTAATGGTCACGTCTCCAATATTACCTACTTAAGCTGGATGATAGATGCAGCAACCAAACACTCTCAGAGTGTAGGTTTTGGTTATGAAGAGTGTCTCAAACTTGGAGGTACATGGGTAGCCAAATCTCACACTATCGAATACAAAAAACCCTCTTTTGAAAATGATGAACTGCAAATGGAAACATGGGTAGAAGAGATAGGTAAAATCATGTCTGTGCGTCGTTATGTACTCACACGTCTTAGTGACAATGCACTTATCTGTGAAGGTAAAACAGAATGGGTATTTGTAGATAGTAAGAAGATGCGACCTATGAAGATTCCTGAAGTGATTGTTGAGACCTTTGAGAAGGCACAGGAAGATTAGAATCCGCCATTAGGATCAAATCCAAACCCTCCACCAAAATCAGGTGTCCCAAAACTCTGCGTAGTAAAACTTGGGTCACTGTAACCATGTGTGATAGAGTCTCCACGTAACATGGTGATGTCCATTTTAGGGTCTATGCCTTTAGGACAGACAGCGGTACACTCTCCACATAAGGTACAGTCCCACACACCGTTGGTTTGAATGTTATCTATGATAGATTTTGCATCGCCTTCTCTTTTGTCTGTACTGTATCTGTATGCACGTGTCAGTGCAAAAGGCCCTAAAAATTCTGGGTTTACTGCATAGACAGGACAGGCAGAGTAACAGGAGTCACAGAGTATACAGTCAGTTTGTGTCTCTGTGAGCTTTTCATCTTTATGGGTGAGTGAAGCTTCTGTAAAGTTGTGTAGCCATGCTGTACTTTTTACCAAAGTCTCTTTGGCTTTGTTCTTGTCTACTTTGAGGTCACGCAGTACAGGGTGGTAGTTAAGGGGTTCTACTACATCACCATCTTGTACTTTATACGCACAGGCTAACTCTTCTCTGCCGTTGATTCTTACAGAACAGGTACCACAGACGGATGCACGACATCCTGCAGTGAAGGTAAGTGTGGCATCTTGCGTGGCTTTAATATGAGTGAGGGCACCCAGTAGTGTGGTTTCTTTGTCTTCTAGTGCGAAGGTCTGATGTGTGTTTGTGTCGCTTCGTAAAATAGTTATCTGCATATCAATCCTTCCACTGCAACACAATATGCTGCTTAAACTTCTCATCATCTTGGGTCTCAAACCCTACCTTGTAGTGTGCCCCACGACTCTCATCACGGGCAAGTGCTGCAGAGATGATGGTAGGTGCTAAAAGTAGGGCATTTTGAAACTCTAAATACTCTATAAGATTGGTATTATTCCCTCTGTTTTTGTCACCTATACCCATCTTCTTTTGTAATACTTGCATGGCGATGACCTCTTCCATGGCTTTAGTGAGGTTTACATTGTCTCTTACGATACCCACTTTTTCATAAAAAAGTTTTCCAAGTGCTTGACGTTTCTCATAGAAGTTGATAGCGTCCTCTTTTGCATAAATAGCTTCTATCTCTTTTTTGTCTTGTTGAAGTTGTGTCTCATCTGCTTTTTTATTGGAAGCATAGACAGCATGTTTGTAGGCATTTTCGCCTGCAAATTTTCCAAAGGCGGTAATTTCCAGTAAAGAGTTTCCTCCAAGACGGTTGGCACCATGCACTTTGGCGTTGGAACATTCGCCCACAGCAAAACAGCCTTTGATACCTGTGACTTCCAAAGCATAGTCCACATCTATGCCTCCCATACTGTAGTGTGCTACAGGTTTGATGGGGATGAGTTCTTTGGCAGGATTCACATGCTCATGGAGTTTACACAGCGCCACTTCTTGTGGAAGAAGTTCCATGAGTTTCTCTTCTCCTAAGTGACGTACATCCAAAAAGACTTCTTTGTCCTTTTGGAACTCTTCAAAGATAGCACGAGCTACTTCATCTCTGGGTTTAAGCTCATCGACAAAGCGTTCACCATCTGAGTTTACTAGGTACCCACCTTCCCCTCTAGCACTCTCAGATATGAGGATGCTTGAACTTTTAAGCGCAGTAGGGTGAAACTGTACAAACTCCATGTCAGAGACTGCGCCACCTGCACGAAGTACTGCGGCTACTCCATCGCCTGTAGAGCCGTAAGCATTGGTAGTGTACCCATGATAGAGGCTACCATACCCACCTGTAGCGATGATGACAGACTTAGCATTGATTTGTTTAACTTCTCCCGTGCGAATATTTAAAAAAGTTGCGCCTTTTGCCGTACCATCTTCGGTAATAAGATTGAGAAAATAGTGCTCATCCAAAAAGTCTATCTTCTCTTTGAGACAGGTATCGTAAAGTGTATGGAGTATCTTCAGTCCTGTATAGTCTTGTGCATAGCAGGCACGCTTTGCACTCGCACCTCCCATTTGTCTTTGGGCTACTGTTTCCACCCCTGACTTACCGTTATCTAAACGTGAGAAAGGTACACCGATGCTCCCTAACCACTGTATGGTTTGGGGAGCATCTGCACACATTTGGCGTACCATATCTTCATCACACAATCCACGTGCAGATTTAATGGTATCTGCGATGTGTGCGCTTATATGGTCTTCTCCTACATTGCCAAGTGCAGCATTCATTCCTCCTTGTGCCATGGAGGTTTGGGAGTTGGTAGGGTAAGCTTTTCCTACGACTAAAATGGAAGCATTGCCTAGCCCTACACCATCTACAGTAGAGATATCTTTAGCAGCTAAAGCAGCGGTGAGTCCAGCCCCACCAGAGCCTATGATGAGTACATCAAGCATTCAAATCCTTATATTATTTTCGTAAAAATGTTTGTATATTTTTCACAATACCTTCAAGAAGCTTCTTTCTCGCTTCGATACTTGCCCATGCAATATGAGGAGTGATGAGGAGTCGCTCTTTGTGTTTCACTTCATTAAGTCTGTTGTTAAGTGTGATTGGCTCTGTTTCAAGTACATCCAATCCGGCATAGATTTCACGTCTGTCAAGTTCAAAGGCTAAGTCGGTTTCGTTGATGATACCTCCTCGACCAAGATTTAGTAAAATAGCTTTTTCTTTGATGTATGGTAGATTGATTTCATTAATGAGGTCATAGGTGTCATCATTGAGTGGTGCATGGATAGAGATGATGTCACAATCTTTTAAGATAAACTCTAGGGTTTTGTGTGGGTAAGCATGGTTTAGGTTTTCACCTGAAGTAGAGTGGTAGCTTACTTCTGCACCAAAAGCAGTAGCAATCTGTGCAACACTCTGACCAATCATCCCCATACCAACGATACCCCACTTTTTACCAGATATTTCGTAGAAGGGTTGGCTTACATCTGTGAAAAGTCCAGACTCTGCCCATCTGTCATCTTTGACTACAGCATCATAGTATGCCATCTTCTCTAACAAATACAGTGTCATAGCAAAGGTATGTTGGACAACAGATTTTGTCGAGTAGCCTTTTACATTTTTTACTTCGATACCTTGAAATTTTGCTGCTTCCAAATCGACATTATTTGTACCCGTTGCGGCGATACAGATGAGTTTTAGTTTTTTGGTTTGTGCAAGAATGTTGGCAGAGAGAACAACTTTATTGGTAATGACAATCTCAGCATCGATAATACGTTCAAGTGTTTCCTCTTCAGAAGTTGTATCGTAGCGTGTCAGTGTCCCGAATGCCTCTAAAGAAGAGAGATCCAAATCATCACCTAAAGTTTTTGCATCTAGTAGTACGATATTCATCTGGTTTCCTTGGTATTATTTACTTATATTCTCTTCTTCACATGAAGGTGTCTCAGCGATGGTAATGGCACAGCCTTCATCATCACCTCCAGCACTTAAAAAGTCTGAAGAGAGTCCTGCTCCTGTTAGGTCTAGACTTGAGCTTTGTAGAGGTATTTCCTCTACGGCTTGGGTATCTGGCTTGGGTGCATTGAGTGCTTCATAATGTGCGATGATTTTTTTATCACCCACGATGAGGTGTCGCTCTAGTTTCTCTTTTAAAATAAGCACAGGAATACTCGTAACCCCTGCAAATTTCAAGAAGTTTCTTGCGCTTGCTTCTTTGGTAGAGATGGGTGTATATGGGATGTGATGCTCTGCAAGATAGGTTTTTACTTTTTTACAATGAGGACAGCTCTCTGAGTGTATCAGGTAGGTACCGTTTTCAACCATAAAATTTTTATTTTTACTCACACCAAGTGTATGCATCCCCACAAAGATAGCCACAACAGTAGCAAGGGTAATACCAAAATGTTTAGGCTGTGAAAAGAGTGCAATCAGCAGTAAAGAAGAGATGACCCCCAAACAGAAAATACAAGGCTCAGGGTTCGCTACAAACTGATAGCTAATGATGGTTGCTTCAAAAGCGATGGCACCATAGAGTCCTATAAAGAAGAGCACTTCATAAAACTTGTTTTTTAATGATAAAAAACCAAGTATCATAAGCATAAACACACTACCAATACCTACATAGTTAAGGTAGATAGCATCAAAATTTAGAAGTTCACCTGCAAGTTTACAGCCTACTTCTCCACACAGTGAAGTGTATTGGAGTTTGAGGTAGGTTTCAGTGCCAATGTACCCCAGCAGTAAAAGTGGTAAAAAAACACGTGCTATAAAACGCATGGTTACTCCTTATTATTTATCTTCTATTTGACTGACTATCTCTGTGGCTTTTGCTTTGGCAACTTCTACATTGTTGTCAAGTACAAGGCTGACTGCCATACGACGTCCTACATGAGACTCTGGTTTTCCAAAGACTCTTACAAAAGAGTTTTCTGAGAAGGCATCATCAGGTATCTCAAGTACAGGGTTGTGGCTCTCATTTTTTGCTTTGTATGCACCACAGGCACCAGACCCGTAAGTTGTGTAAGCAAGTGGTAGCCCAAGTACAGCTCTTACATGTAAGGCAAACTGGCTTTGGCTCTGTGTGATGAGTGTCACCATCCCTGTGTCATGTGGACGAGGGCTAAGCTCTGAGAAGTACACCTCTTCATCTTTAACAAAGAACTCCACACCAAAGATACCACGACCACCAAGACCATCTGTCACAGCTTTGGCGATCTCTTTTGCCTTTTGAAGTGCTGCATCACTCATCTGCATTGGCTGCCATGAAAGGATGAAGTCTCCATCTTTTTGTACGTGTCCTATGGCATCACAAAATACTGTACCTGTTTCGTTACGTACAGTAAGCAGTGTAATCTCATAGTCAAAAGGTACAAACTCTTCTACGATGAGCTCACTCGCATCACCACGTGCTTCTTTGGCTATCTCCCATGACTTTTCTATGTCATCAGCTGTTTTAGAGATGCTTTGTCCGTGTCCAGATGAACTCATTACAGGCTTAATGACACAAGGAAAGCCTATACGATCTGCTGCCTCTTTGAGTCCATCAAGTGTGGTCACAAACTCAAAGCCAGATGTTTTCACACCCAACTCCTCTGCTGCAAAAACACGGATGTTCTTACGGTTCATGGTCTTGTTCACTGCTTCAGCGTTAGGGATGACATGAAACCCTCTTTTTTCCGCTTCAAAAAGTGCAGAGATGGAGATGGCTTCTACTTCTGGTAATATAAAGCTAGGCTTCTCTTTTTCTATCACTTCAAGCACGGCTGCTTCGTCTTGCATGTCTATGGCATAGCTTCTGTTAGCTACCAAGTGTGCAGGTGCATTTTCATATTTGTCAACGGCGATGACTTCAATGCCAAGACGTTGTGCTTCTATGGCTACTTCTTTACCCAGCTCACCAGAACCAAGTAACATGATTTTAATTGCATCTTTTTGTAATGTTGTTGTAAATGTCATAGGGTATACCTTTGGAAAATAATTATTATTATTTTAGCGAAAAGTTAGATAAGTTGTATTGAGTTTGTTAAAAATATGTCAATATGCCATATTTTAAATACTTTTTTAAAAATAGTGTTACACTTGCTATGCATGTTATGATGATATTCGTAAGTGGAGATTTTATCTTGGTAGGGTAGGACTTGGGCTAGCCCATGAGAAAGGATAACGCATGCGTATTCTTATTGTCATCATACTATTGCTGATTATCTTCACTGTTAGGTGTTGGTAGCCCAATAGGGAGTATGGAGAGATTACGACTCTCTATGCTCCATGCAGAAATTATAGCATAAAATAGATTAACTAATTTTCTTTATTTGTTTACTTCTTCAGCAATAATGATACCAAAAAGTCCATCATCATGGGTAATACCTTGACTAGGTAAATATATACGTGATACAAACCCATCTAAATAAAGTGCATTTTTACATCCATGTTCTTTAAAAAAAGTCGCAAAGTTATAGAAGTTTATTTTTTCTGCCGAGATAGCAAAAAGAAGATTACTATTTGGGAGAATACCTACACCATTTCGTATATGTACATTTTTAGAATTTGGCATAAATTTATGATGTATCTGTCCATCAATGACTAACATTGGACCAGATTGAGTAGCGTAGTTTATACTGTTGTTATATTTGAATTTTTTAGTAGGTGTGACATAGGCTTTTTTGTCTTTGGTAATATAAAAAATACCATTTGGCTGCATATAAAAATTCCCATAAGAATCTTGTGTTTTATCAATATTTTTTATACGTTTCCCATTTTCAATATAGAGTCCTTGAGGAGATAAATCACGTAAATACATTCCTCCATTCATTGCAAATTTTAAATGTTTGTTTTGTGATGAAAGATAAGCTTGAAGTGTTTTAAAATTACTGTAGGCAATGCCTTTGGGATTTTTATGATAAAAAGAGATATTTTTGGGAGATGTAGTGTATGAAATGATTTTGTTCCTGTGAAAAGTATCTTGCGTAAAAGCATAGAGAATTATGGAACTGAATAATAGTAAATTGAGCCACTTGCAAATTCAATCTCACCAAACAGCTAATATCTCCTCATAACAATTTTTGATTTTAAAAAAATTCT
>VCAW01000184.1 GCA_013607775.1 Campylobacterota bacterium
TGTGTAGAGAGTGTGTAGCTTATAAAAGTAGTTTGCACTTACACTACACAAAGAGAGACTATGATACTATCAATTAAGTATTTTGCAGAGGTATAAATCATCATGATAAAACGAAGACAATTTCTTATTTTAGGCTCATTGTTTGGGCTCTCATCTTATATACAAGCCAAAGAGACAAGTAAATTTGAAACAGAGTTTAAAAAAGTGGAAGCGACTATAGCAGCAGTGCAGGAACATATGTTTCCTAGTGGCAGTAAACTTCCTTCTGCCAAAGCAATGAAAGTAACACAGTTTTTATATGAAACAATTACACATAAAAGCTATGACAGAGATATCAAAGCATTTGTTTTAGAAGGTGCGCAAGAGTTTATAAATAGAGAAAAAGGACGTTTTGTTACTATGACCCATGCAGAAAAAGAAAAAGCATTGCGGGCCTATGAAGAGACAGGCTATGGAAGTTCATGGATAGAGCGAATTATGACACTTACGATGGAGGGGATGTTCTCTGCTCCTATTTATGGCTCAAACATTAAAGAGGCAGGATGGAAATCTGTACACTCTTATGGGGGATACCCTAGACCTAAAACAAAATATATGGAGTCATAAATATGTATGATGTAGTTATAATTGGTTCAGGTGCAAGTGGCGGTGCAGTGGCATATACTTTATGTAAAGCAGGTTACAAAGTTGCTGTTTTAGAAAAAGGTCGTTTGGTTAAACGTGAAGAGTTCAGTAAAGATGAGTTGGCATATTGTCGGCGTGATTTAGTGACACCAAATCTTTTTGATGAATACCATACCATCGAAGAAAAAGTAGATGGTAAGTGGGTAGCAACACCTACCTATGAGTCAGGATGGAGCTTCTGGAATGGGAACATTGTTGGCGGATCTTCTAATTTGATGTCGGGTATGTTACATCGCTTACATCCAGATGATTTTAGACTTAAAAGCAAATATGGTGCGATAAAGGGCGCCAATGTTGTAGACTGGCCTATTAGCTATGATGAGTTGGAGCCATATTACACGTTAGCAGAAGAGTTGGTAGGAATATCTGGACATTATGAACCACATAAGTATGAGCCAAAACGAAGTACACCAAATTTTATACAACCACCTACCAAAGAAAATGCTGTTGTCACGTTACTTGACAAGAGTTGTAAGGCTTTAGGTGTCACACCACTTGTCACACCCAGAGCAGTACTCTCGAGAAATAAACCTGGACGTGATGCTTGTTACTACTCTAATTTTTGTGGAAGTTATGGGTGTAGTTCTGGGGCTAAAAGTTCCTCAAGAGAAGCACTGATTAAACCAGCACTTGCGACAGGTAATTTGACACTACTGACAAATACCTATGTCAAACAGTTACATAGCGAGAGTAAAGACAACGTCAAGTATGCCATTGTTGTTGATACGATAACCGGTAAAGAAAAACGCATAGAAGGAAAGATGTTTGTAGTTGCCGCACAGGCTCATGAAAGTGCTAGGTTGCTCCTTAATTCTGCGAATAAATTTCACCCGCATGGGTTAGCAAATAGTTCCGGAGAACTAGGAAAAAACCTTATTTTTTCAGGTGGTGGTTCAGGACAGGGTGAATTACAAAAAAAGAGTCTAAAAGAGATAAAGTTTGAAGAACTTATGACAACAGGATTGTTTGTCAACCGTTCTGTGTTAGATTGGTATTTTGTTGATCATTGGTGGGATGGCAAGTTTAAAGGCGGCTCGGTAGAATTTATGTTTGAACACCAAAATATCATTTCACGTGCAAGAAAAAATAACTATAGTGATGGTAAATTGGTTTGGGGTAAAGAACTGGGTGAACGTGTTGTCAAACGTATGACAGAACAAAAAAGTATTCGCTTTGAGATCTTTAATGACTGGCTTCCGAATGATGATTGTTTTGTATCTCTAGATCCTACACATAAAGATAAATACGGTATGCCTGTAGGAAAACTTCGGCTTGAAGGACATCCTCAAGACGTGAAAGTAGGAGAGTATATTGCCAAGAAATGTGAAAAGATACTTGAAGAGATGGGGGCTAAAAACATTTATTCTTCGGTATCGTCTGCACCTCCTCAAAACTTGGTAGCAGGAGGATGTCGCTTTGGTAATGACCCTAAAACTTCTGTGTTAAACAAGTACTGTCAAGCCCATGATGTATCAAACCTTTTTGTGGCAGATGCAAGCTTTATGCCTACAGGAGGTTCGGTTGCCTATACCTGGACCATTTATGCCAATGCATTTAGGGTGGCAGATTATTTGGTGAAAATACTTCAAAAGGGATAGAATCATTTTACTGGGTTATAGGGTATATTTAAGAAAAGTTTAAATTAGTATTTATTTTTGATTAATAGTATATTGATACAATTGTGCATATTTTTTAGTATTAGGGTGCTTTATACCTTTATACGTGTTCAATTTTAGGAGTAACAATGAAAAAAATCTATGCAGTACTATTTGTATTGTCGGCAAGTGTGCTTTCAGCACAGGCAGCGGTTAAAACAACGAAGCATAAAATAAAGAATGGTGAGACACTTTATACTATTGCCCATAAGAATCATACAACGATAGCCGAAGTGCGAAAAGCAAATGGCTTGAAAAAAGGTGAGAGACTTAAAATAGGACGTGTCTTGACTGTTCCTAAAAATACATATTTCCCAAATAAGAAAAAATCTACAAAAATTGCACATAAAACAGCAAAGAAAAAAACAACTCACAGATTTGCAAAGCATAGTGTTAAGAATGGAGAGACACTTTATGTAATTGCCCATAAGAATCATACAACGATAGCAGAAGTGCGCAAAGCCAATGGTTTGAAAAAAGGTGAGAGACTTAAAATTGGTAGAGTATTAAAAGTACCGACAAATACATATTCTCCAAATAAGAAAAAATCTACAAAAATTGCACATAAAACAGCAAAGAAAAAAACAACCCATAGATTTACAAAGCATAGTATAAAAAAGGGTGAGACACTTTATACTATTGCGCATAAAAACCATACAACGATAGCAGAAGTGCGAAAAGCAAATGGTTTGAAAAAAGGTGAGACACTTAAAATAGGAAGAGTCTTAAAAGTACCTACAAATACGTATCATGTGCCTAAGACTAAACTTGCAAAAACTACACATAAAAATAAAAAAACAAAAGTTGCAAGAGTACATAAGAAAAACAATAAAAAACTTGTCGCTTCTCTTTCTAATCTAGAGACAATCTCTTTGGAAAAAGGAACTGTAACTAAGAAAGAGAAAAAGACTTCTCTCTCTTTAGGGGATTTGCTATTTTCTACACATAGTTCAAGTATATCAAAATCATCGAAAATCATTTCATTGGCGAAGAAGAAGCTAGGCAGACGTTATGTTTGGGGAGCAACAGGTGAGAAAAATACTTTTGACTGTTCAGGATTTACAAAATATGTATATAAGAAAAATGGTATTAAACTCCCAAGAAGAGCCATTGCCCAATCTAAATATGGAAAATATGTCCCAAGAAAAAATCTTAAAAAAGGTGATTTGATTTTCTTTGATACTTCTAAGCATCGTAAAGGATATGTGAATCATGTAGGAATTTACTTAGGTAATGGTAAGTTTATTCATGCAAGTTCTGCGAAGAAAAAAGTAGTGATTACAAGTTTGAATAAAAGATTTTATTCCCAACGCTATAAAGGTGCAAGACGACCTTCTTAATGATGTCTCTAAAAAAGGAGCGTAAGTTGCTCCTTTCTCTTTCTTACTCAGCTTCCAATACTGCACCAGCACTAGCATTTGTTACCAATGCTCTATATTGTCTTAACCATTTACTTTTTAACGGCTTCACAAGAGGTGTAAAGTCTGCACGTCTTTTAGCTATCTCTTCATCACTTAAGTTTGCTTGTAAAATGTATTGATCCACATCAATGAGAATCTCATCTCCATCTTCCAGTAACCCTATAAGACCACCTTCTGCAGCCTCTGGGCTCACGTGACCTATACTCGCACCTCTGGTAGCTCCTGAGAATCTACCATCAGTAATGAGTGCCACTTTATCACCAAGACCCATACCCATAATGAGTGAAGTAGGGCTTAACATCTCTTGCATACCTGGTCCACCACGAGGTCCTTCATAGCGAATAACTACAACATTTCCAGCTTTCACTTTTCCTGCTAAGATGCCTGCTATCGCCTCATCTTGTGAGTTAAAACATACAGCTGTTCCTGTAAAGACTCTATCTCCTGTAATCCCTGCAGTTTTGATAACTGCACCTTGCTCAGCGAGGTTACCATAAAGAATAGCAAGTCCACCTACTTCTGAGTAAGGGTTGTCAACTGTATGGATGATGTTGGTATCTGTAATTTCTGCATCTTTTACTTTTTCATACAGTGTTTCTCCTGTGACAGATAAGTTGTCAGTCAAGATATCATCACCACGTTTCATCATCTCATGCATGACGGCATTCACTCCACCGGCTTTGTTGATGTCTTCCATGTGTACTGTTGACAATGAAGGAGATATTTTAGCGATGTGTGACACGCGTTTAGAGATGGCGTTGATGTCAGAGAGATTAAAGTCAACTTCAGCCTCTCTCGCAATGGCGAGCATATGAAGTACAGTATTTGAAGACCCACCCATAGCCATATCTACGGCAAAGGCATTGCGTACAGCATTTTCATTGAGAATGTTTCTCATACGGTACTTTTCACGTTCTGCTGCATCAGATTTTGCTATCTCACAGATGCGACGTGCTGCTTTTTTGTAAAGCTCTGTTCGCTCAGGTGTCAATGCCAAAATAGTTCCATTCCCTGGAAGTGCAATTCCCATTGCTTCCATGAGTGTGTTCATAGAGTTTGCTGTAAACATACCAGAACATGAACCCCCACTTGGACATGCATTACATTCGATGTCAAGAAGTTCTTCATCTGTAATCTCCCCTGTTTCATGTTTTCCAACAGCCTCAAAAGCAGTTGCCAAGTCAATAGGTGTACCATCTTTAGTGTAACCTTTTTCCATAGGTCCCCCAGAAACAAATACTGTTGGCACATCTACACGTAACGCACCCATAATCATCCCTGGGACAATCTTGTCACAGTTAGGGATGGCTATCATCGCATCGAGTTTATGTGCATTCATCACAGTCTCGATAGAGTTGGCAATGATCTCACGACTTGGAAGAGAGTAGAGCATACCATCATGCCCCATAGCGATACCATCATCTACACCAATGGTATTAAATTCAAATGGAACACATCCATTTGCACGAATTTCTTCTTTAATGACTTCTGCCACTTTGTTTAAGAAAAAATGCCCTGGAATGATTTCTATAAATGAGTTAGCCACTCCAATAAATGGTTTAGCAAAATCTTCATCTTTTGCACCAGTTGCTCTTAACAAACTTCTATGAGGGGCTCTGTCAAAACCCTCTTTAATCTCGTCACTTCTCATGATTTTGAGCCTTTAATTAATATTTTTTGGATTATAGCACAAATACTATTTACATTTAAATTTTTTTAGGCTATAATCGCACTCCAATTTTAAGCTAATGCTTAGATGAGGTATGGATGCGCGGGCGTAGCTCAGCGGTAGAGCATAACCTTGCCAAGGTTGGGGTCGACGGTTCGAACCCGTTCGCCCGCTCCATAGAAATGAAAATTTCAACAATAATGGTGCCAATATGCCCGAGTGGTGGAATTGGTAGACACAGGGGACTTAAAATCCCCCGGTCATTGAGACCGTGCCGGTTCAAGTCCGGCCTCGGGCACCATTCGATAAACCATCAAAAAAATATAATTTAAATCAAGTTTGTTTTTTTGATGGTTTGTCAACTTATATATGTCATGGAGCCATCGCCAAGTTGGTAAGGCCGTAGATTGCAAATCTGCTATTCACCAGTTCGAGTCTGGTTGGCTCCTCCATATAAACTAGATTTTATCTATATTTAGATTATATTCTATTCTTCAAAATGTCGGGAGATGTCAGAGTGGTCGAATGTGCCGGTCTTGAAAACCGGTGAGGGTAATACCTCCGGGGGTTCGAATCCCCCTCTCCCGGCCAGCAAATAGGCACTCTAAGCCGTACTGTCAGCTGATTTGTCAGTAAACAACTTTAAATCCCTATCAACTTTCAAATGTTCACCTTTTATGTATTTACCATAATTGTTTATGATCATCTGTGTTGTATTGTGACCGCTCATTTGTGCTATCTGTAGCATAGAGAGATCACTCTTTTTCAACATCGTCACAATAAATGTATGCCGTGTTACATAAGGTTTTCTATATGCAAGATTGCACGCCTTTAAAAGTGCTCTCCACTCTCTGTATCGGTTTTCACCAAATCTACCTAAATGAGCCCCAGTATCTTTACTAAAGAGCCATAATGACTTAGTAGGCTTCTTAAGGTATGGCACTAGGTCATCCAGTAGGGGTACCTGTCTGATACTACCCTGTGTTTTCGGTGTGGTGATTTTACCATCGGATATAGATCTCTTGATATTGATCACTTTGTTTTCAAAGTCAATATCTCCATGCATAATCCCCAGGATCTCTCCAGTCCGTAGTCTAGTATAAAAGCCAACAGCTAGATAGAGCTTTAAAAACTCACTCTTTGCACTATTGATTAGGAGCTTGACCTCTTCTTCTGTAAACGGCTCCACTTCCGCAGGTATACGAGTCGGTAGCTTGATATCGTGTGCTACATTACGGGTAATATGCTCTTTGTCAATAGCAATGTAAATCACACCTCTAAGGCTAGACATATAGTTTCTAACCGTCTTTGGAGACCTTGTAAAGAGCATATCATTCACCCAATCTTTAATATCTGATCTATTGGCATATCTCCAAAAAAAGAATTAATGGATGCAACATGCATCTGTATTCTTTTGTATGTTTTTTTGCCAGTTTTTTCCCTAAGAAATAACTCACTATAATATGAAAACTTCTTAGGCTTTTCTTGGGATAACTCACCTCTAAGTATCTTCCCTTGAAGAGCAGGGATCACCTCTTTTTTTACTAATGCTCTGTTTTTTGGAGTATCCTCCAGTCGTGTACTCTTTTGTACGATTTTGCCATAGGCTTCATACTCCAGATACAGTTTCCCGTTGGATCTCCTGAACATTTTTACCATCATTTACCATCCTCTCCAGTAGACAATGGGCACATTATGATACCAAATCCAAAATATCTTTTGCTTTATCTGATATAGAATTGCCCTCTACCCACTCAATCATTTTGTCTACTTTCCAATCTATTCTTTTCTCTTTTGGAAAGAAATGAACACCTTTGAAAAACAGTACTTCTCTGTTTTTTAGGAGGTAATCTCCGCTATATCCTATGAGTTTTGCCATATCGTTTGTTTTTAAATAGAGTGGTTTATTCATCTGCTCATTCCTTTCTTGGAGTTTTTGGTTTTGGTTGTATTTTGAGTTTGTGGCTGCTTTTCCATCTCACTCTTAATCTTCTGCATCTGCGGATCTGCAAAGTTCACTTTTAGATAGTACTTTTGCGTTACCATGAGTACACGCTTTTTAAATTCAATATTGCCTTGAATATCCAAAGTATTACCATACTTGGCTACTGCCATTTTAAGAGCCTGTAGCATTGCCTCATCACTCTTGGACTCCAAAGAGAGTTTAAGATGATCTCCCTTATCCGTTACGGTTGAGTTTTTCCCAACTTCATAGACTGCATTACCCTGTTTGGTAATCTTGGATATGAAGCTCTTAAAGATAGAGTGTGATACTTTTTTCTTAGGGTGCATAAGTACCTTATCATCTGGTTTGATCTCTTGTTTTTGTTTTCGGAGTTCTTTCAATGCTCCCTCATCTCCAGAGAGAGCCAATTCCATTAGGTACTCCTTGTAAGATGTTTGTTTGGTCCTGGAGAGGATCTCTGTACGCTTCTTAGAAAATGTCTCTTGGAGTGCTTTAAATTCTGCCTTACGCTGTGCATAGACTTTTTTCCGTGCCTCTGCTTTATGTCGTTTATTGATAAGAGGATCTGCATTGATTTTTTATTAATCCGTTATTCATATTTCTCTTTGAGTTGTACTCTAAGCGTTGTTCTGGCTAATTTTTCAAGTCTTAACTCTTCTTTTTTGGTGGATCTCTTCTGTGTAGATAGTTCCTGGTACCGTTTCCAATACTCATTTACTGGTCTGCCAAATTTCTTTTTTGGAGTGGTTGTAATATTAGAGGTCTTGAACTCTCCAAAGCATTTCTCCAGTTTACCTTTGGATAAGTCTCTGTGAACATCAGAGGCTTTTACAAATAGCTTCCTGGTCTTGTCTGCAATGACTATACCATTACCTCTGGGTTTTAGCTCCAGATTGTAATCTGCTAATACCTGGTGTAAATCCTCTAGGGATGATTTAGGATCTTTGAGTACCTCTTTGATGTCGTCTAAGGCTTCTTCTTTGATCCATGTCAAGAGGCTATCTACTCCAGAGTGGATCTCTTGACTTTTGATTTTTTCTGGAATTGGAGAAGTGGCAGCAGCTTTTTTGATGCCTTGCTTTTCAAGGATATAGTTTGGTACGTGGTTATTGGTTTGGAGAGCATGTTTCACTTCCAATTCTGCTGCCTTTTTTTGGAGTTTCAATTTACTTCTAAAAGGATCTGCAAGTGTGTGAGTCTCTGGGTGAATCATATTAACCGCTACATGCACATGATAATTATTGGTATTGTTGTGAGCTACAGAGATCCTATGATGATCTTCTAGTCCGAGTGTACGGATAAATTCACTCTCTATATCATGCTGCACTTCTCTACTGGGGATCTCTCCCTCTTGAAAACTAAATACAAAATGCAATACTTTGTCTCCCTTTGCTGTTTCATTCATTTTTTGTACTTCCTGGACAAAAGCAATATTGGCATCTATATCTTCAAAGGGTAGATTATTGGCTTCAACCCAATCTACCTTTTCACCACCATTGGCTTTATCCAAGATGTAATCAGCCAGACCGCCAAAAGATCCTTTACCTGCTTGTTTTTTGGCTATTTGTTTGACTATCATTTTTTCATTTCCATTAGTACCTGTTCTACTATAGAGATCAGGTGATTTTGTTTCTGCTGCATACTCTCCAGGATGTAATCAATATCCTCTGGAGTCTTACTTCCCAAATTCTCTTTTCTGTCTGTTTTGGAGAGGTGCATTTTTAAGAGTCCTCCTTGTCTGCCTAATTCATTTTTGGCAGATACCAATAAAGAGAGAAGATATTGATCTGCTCTGCTCTTAATGGGGTATGAACATCCTAGATTACGTAGGTAGGTACTAAGTGATAGCCCAGTAGCCCTAGCTCTTGTTTGCATAAGTAAATGCTCCTCTCTATTAGCCCATACGGTAGTACGATAAGCTCTCTTATCTTCCTCTGCTTTGCGTGGTCTAGCCATGACAAACTCCGTACTTTACACCACATATCACCGTAGTTTTTACCACATATGCTATATCCCCTTTTAAGGGTGATCTATATCCTCTTTTATGATTATGCATTATTCTTTTCCCCTGTACCAGGAACGGCAGAGACATATTTTGACTTGGCTGAGGCTATAGAACCCTTTACCTTTTCAGAGTCGTTATCTCCAGAGCTTTTTTTCTCTTGCTCTTTGTTAGGAGTGCCTGTTAGCATTGATGAAATAGCAGAACCGCTTTTTCGTCCAGCTCCATGGGTAGAGAAACCTGTTAAGCCCTTTAATGCACCGCTAGCCGCTCCTGCTGCTGCCGAGGCTGCAACTGTGGCTGATGCTTTGGATTTTTTGAAATTTCCTGTTTTCTCTGTGCCTTTACCGTTTTGTTCTGCTGTGTTACTACCTGCATCAGTAGCAGATTTAACATTTTCCATTGAGCCTTTTGTTTCTGCTGCTGCCGCTGCTGCTTTAACGCTTGAAAGTCCTGCTGCTGCACCACCTGCTGCACCCGCTGCCGCTCCCATTGCTGTACCTTTAAGTACCGAAGCTGCATGATCGCTTGTTTGGGCTCCCATACCGCTAAACCATCCCTCAACAAGCCCATGTACCATTTGGGCTAGTGATCCAATTAGCAGCACCATAATAAGCAAAGCTACAAGAGATCCATAATGCATCATTGCTTTTGGTACATAAGACATAATATTGGCTATAGAAAGCCCTATAATGAGCTTGATTAGCATATACTCCGTACCTGCTCTCAGCATGGCAAATATAGCGTTAACTGCAATGTGGCGTGTTGCTGCCATTGCTCCAAATGCAAAGAAGAGTACCGATGCATAAACCGCGATAAGAAACTTTACATATGCAGCAACTAGGCGAAGAGCCAAAAACAAAACACCACCTGCCGCTAGTAATCCAATAAGACCTAATATAATAGAGTCTACAGGATGAAAAATTGATTGATTATCCCCAACAGTTCCAAGGATCAAATAGGCACTATCAGTTAAGTTATCTACCGATATAGCGGTGGAAACACCTGCTGCGGCATTGGCACGATCTGCCAACATAGAAAAACTGCTGCCTGTTAAACCGCTTGGAGTCATTTTCCCAACTAGCGTATCAAAAAATTCAGGGTGTGCAAAGAATATATTCCAAATACCCCAAAGAAAAGTTAATCTTATTAGCTGGGCAAAAATGCCCGATAATTCTAATGATCCTTCTATGGCTTTTATTGAGAAGATCCATATCAACTCGATTACTGCCAGTGATGCAAATATGAATGTTGCAGCATTTTTAAATATTGGATACCATTTTGATGTATGGATTGAATAGTTTAAAACTACATCTGATCCAATATTATTTCCTGCTGCAAAAATGAAATCAGATAAGAGTATGATACCAAGAAGTATCAAGAATAATTTTTTCATTCTTCTAGCTCCTGCTTTTGGTGTTTACGCTGTTTATATTCCCAGTTATTCTTGATAGTGATGAGTACACCTGCGATGAAAAATGCAATGGCTCCAGTATTGCTAAAGTGATTACCTTGATTCCACACTAGGAATGATAGAGAAGAGACAATCAGAATAGCTGCAAAGAATACTTCAATATAGTTCTTAATCGTTTTTGCTTGATCTTTTTTAGGCATTATGTATTCTCCTTATGGCATTGGTCTATCATCATCGTGATTGATGTAATAGGGTGATTGAGGATCGGTTGTATCCACTTTGAAGTCATAGTCATTCTTTTTGTCACTACATGCTTGCAAACTCAATGTGATAGCTGCTGCTAAAATGATTTGAATAGTTTTTTTCATTATTCTGTCTCCTTATGGCATTGGTCTATCATCTACGTTGCTTGGCTTTTCATAATCAGATAGATACGCTTTTGTTGCTGCTTGTTTTAGTGCTTTCTTTTCATTTTGCATAGCGTAATACTGCCCCTGCATATTAACCTGTGTCATTATTGTTTTTTGGAGAGCTTTCATACGCTCTGTTTGGTGAACTGCTAATTCATTAGAAATAAGCAACATCTCTTTTTCACCTTTAGTTGTACTCATCTTTGAGTGAACAGCGTGCATAAATGAAGCGTCACCCTGGAGATCTTTTTCTTGAAACTGGAGAGCTTTCAATGCTCCTTTGATAGTGTCTCTGGAGCTATCATTTAGTTGTTTATATGTCTCTTGAAAATAAAGATTGCCACCTTTTGCAAGTTTCAACCATTCATCAAAGCCTTTGAATTGGTTTTTAAAATCCTTGTCAAAACTTGAAGCTGTATAGCTAAGTGCATCTCCAAACTCAACCGCTTTTTTCATCTGGAGTAATTCATTCATAAATTGAGCTTTCATTTGTTTTGGAAAACGCCCAATGTTATTTACAAGTTGCTTGTAGGCTATCATCTGTTCTTTCCATTTTTGAAACTGTTTTAAATTATTTTGTAGCTCTACCAATTCTTTGGGCCATTTAGTCATTTGTTCCCAAGTCCATTTCCTCATTTGAGTTATTTCAGTTGCACCACCAAATCCACCTACTGATCCTGCATTAAGTGAAGAAGTTGTCATAATTGCTGCTGCCAAAATCGTTGAGATTGTTATTTTTTTCATCGTTTTTCCTTTGTATGATTTATGTGAAAATGAGCATTGAAAATAAATACCCAAAACCTAAAGCCGAGACAACGCTAATAAATAACAGGTACCAATAGATACTGGGTACCTGTGGAGTTGGTTTCTCTTTTTTCATCTCCTCTATAGCAGTTGTTTTATATTCATCCATTTTGATATAGACATCCTCCACCGCTTTAGAGATTTTAACCTATGCCAGTTCCTTGGCTTTGTCCAAGTACCTAACTGTAGTCGTCTCGTAATTGGCTGATTGTTTCAGCATCAAAATATCTACTTCCTTTAGATATCTTTGAGTAACAAACTCTAAAGCAGTAATCACGGCAAAAAGTGGATCCGTTTTGCCGATCTGTATATTCTGCTTACGGATTGCATCAAGTAGCTCTTGTTTCTGTTCTTCTGTCATTAAGCCTCCTTTTTTGAATTTTTATTATCCGTAGGTATCACCATAGACATCATCGAAAAATAATCATTTTTTGTCATAGATAGACGAGACTTTTCGAGGATATTAAAAGTTGCATCCATATCTACATCCTTAAATAACTTCTTTGATTTCTTGAGTTTTTCTATCGCCTCATCAAATAAACTAGATCTCAGTGGCATACGAATAAGTCCGAATATTTTCTCTTTATGTTTAATATATTCTGGCAGATCTTCAAAAGTTTTACCCTCTGCTGTTTTTAGCTCTCCAAAATGAGGATTAGTCCAAACAATATAGGTGCAGCTATCTTGAAAAGCTGCTATCATTTGATCCATTCCATTTAAAGTATCCATCATAGCCTCACCTCCTACTACAGGTATATGAATGAAAATATTATAAGTAGATGCAAGTAATTCAAAAGTGGAATTTTCAACGATATATGAGTAAATCGGAGAAAATGTTGTTGCACCAATATCCACGACTACATCATGCATCTCTTTATTCTCTTGAAGTAAATGCAAAATAAGATCATCAAATTTTGATATTTTAATATCATTTCCATCTGGCATGATATTTAGAAAAGTTACATTTGGGAGTGTATCTATATCTGAAATAGTATGGTTATTTGGATCGGTATCATACACCTTTACGGTACCATTTTTTTCTAGTAAAAATTCAGCAATTAAGGCAGAAATAAACGACTTAGATACACCTCCTTTACCCTGCATACTAAAATGGATATTAGCTTTTTGTTTTTTTGACATTTATTTTTCCTTTGTGTTAATTTGAATATTAAAGGAGTCTAGAAACTCCACTGCATTTAATAAGCCTCTTTCGATCTTGATCTCCATATCGGAGATCACAGAGAGTAAAGCTTCCGTCTCTGATGAAAAAGGAGAGGGGATAAGTTGCATAAGATCATCGATCTTAGATTTTAAATCATTACTTGTATTCTCTCTGCCTAGTTCATCCAAAAATTCATCTTCTGTTATTTGCAGATAGTAGGATGCTGTTTTGGTTGAGCCTCTACAATAGTGAAGCCAAGTAGTTAAGTGTTTATTCATGCTGTTTCCTCCAGTTTTAATTGGTACCAGTCGTATAAGGATTTTTTTGATTGGCTGTAATCATCTGTTCCGTCCTCAAAGAATAAATGAATAGTGCTTCCTGCATCTACAATTCGTTCTATAGTTTTTTCTCCAATTGACAGCCCTATAAGTAAGCTGTAGTCAAAGGTATCTATTCGGTTTTTATCCTCTTCTACTTTTGCTTTTTCAATTTGTTCTTGTTTCCATTCAGCATAAGTTTGTAGTGCTACTTCATCATTGGCATTAATAGCTTTTCGCATGGTTGCTTTGTATTGAGGAGTTTTACCTGCACAATATTCTTTTAGCCAGTCCTCAATTGTGTATGTATGTTTTTTATTTACGTCTTTATTTACTTCTTTACTTACGTACTTACTGGTTTAACCGCGGATGAACCGTTGTCGACCCGCGGGGTAGTG
>VCAW01000185.1 GCA_013607775.1 Campylobacterota bacterium
AGACATTCATTATTATACTTGATGAGATAGCTAAAATTGAAGATATTGTAAATAGGAATGAAGACTTAGTGAGTATCATCGCTGTATTGCAGGATGTTACTCAGAAAATGCTTGGATTTAGGTGCGAAAGTTAAGTTATATATAAAAGTTTAAGGGATTTAAAGATGAAAACAATCAAAACAACTTTACTCACATTGGAGTAATGATGGGTGCAACACAACTGAGTGCAGATGTCATACCAGGTATCAACTCTAAAGGTGGGGGAATGCTTCTTCCTGAGGGTAAAACAAAAATGTTTTACAAATACATCAATTTTGACCGTAACAGTATGTTTAACGGCTCAAGCAAAGTACCCAACAGAGAACAGTTGGATGCTACAGCCAATATCAATTTACTGATGTTGGCTTATGGTGTAAGCAGTAACTTTAACATAGGCTTGGTAGTACCACACAAAAGTATTGAGGCAACTGCAAAACTTGGTATGAATGATGTAGCCATTGACAATAGTGGTATAGGAGATATTCTCATCATGGGAAGATATAAACTCACTGATCTTAAAAAAGATGGTTATCAGACCGCTTTAAAATTTGGAGTAAAACTGCCTACTGGTTCAACAAATGACGGATTTAAAAAAGCACCACCTTTTGCCAGAAATGTTAATACACCCCTACCCACACAGATGGGAACAGGTGCAGCAGAATATAAACTGGGTATTGGTGTATCCAAATTATTTGAGAATGCAAGACTTGATGCCAATGCAATGTTTACTTACAGACCCTTGGCTGAACACGATTATGATTTTGGAAATGAATTTGCTTATGACATAGGCTATATGCATGCACTTGGAGAAAAGTTTAATGTCGGAGTGGAGTATAACGGTAAATATAATTCCAAAACAGATATGGGCGATGATGCAAATCCTATGTTACGTCAAAGATTGCCGTTTAAAGCGTTTAGCGGGACAGTAGGCTATTTGACTCCACAAGTTCAATTTCTTCCGTTTGGTAAGCCAAAAGTGCACTTGGAAATAGGTATGGCATTCCTTCTTCATAAAAATGTAAAAGAGTATCAACCTTTAGAAAAGAAACGTTTTATTGTTAGATTTGGGTATCTGTTTTAGTTACTGCTCACTGCAGAGTGAACCACTCTGCAGTTTAGGGCACATTTATATTTTGCACCCTTTCCCAGCAATATCTTCTAAGCTTGAGTCTCGAAACATCTTTTGCAACAATATCTTTGGCTCCATCCATTGATCATGCAAGGCACATTTGCACATACCATTGCAAAAGCCTATACCTAAAACACATTGTTTATCTTGAATGGAATCATGAAATATATTTAGTATATCATCAACTTTAATATCTGAAGCTTTTTTACTTAGACTATATCCACCTTCTCGCCCTCTCACTGAAACAACCAGATCTGCTTTTACTAATTCAGTCATGATTTTTGTCAAAAATTTATAAGGTATGTGTAACGCTTCAGATAATTCTGTAGCATTAATAAGTGGAGAATCTTTTTTATCAGCCATATACGCCAGCATTCTAATGGCGTATTGTGAGGTATTACTTAATTGCATTCAACCCCTTTAAAGTTAACTTTATACGTCATATTATAATATAAATTTATTAATTACTACTTTAAGGTCGTATTAATAAAATTTCACTAATATTTCAATTACTACTCATAGGTAGAATTTATAAAGAGGATAAATCCATGACTGAACGTATAACGAAAAGTATGGCAAAGAATATCTATTATGGTGGCGGTACATTCGCACTGTTGATATTTATTGCCCTTACTTTTGATACCGTACATCAAATTCCAAAACGATCCAATCAGCAAAATATGACTGAAAGTGTTGTAGCAGGAAAAAAACTTTGGGAAAAAAATGACTGTGTAGGCTGTCATACTATTGTGGGAGAAGGCGCTTATTATGCACCGGAACTCATGAACGTTTACCAAAGAAGAGGAGCTTCAGATGAAACAACATTTAAAGCGTATATGCAAGGGTGGATGGCTGCACAGCCGCTCAGTACACCAAATAGAAGAAAGATGCCACAGTTTCATTTAACACCAGCAGAAGTCGATAATTTATCGGACTTTCTCATTTGGACATCAAAAGTAAATGCCAATGACTGGCCACCAACCATTGAAGGATAGGAGAAAGATATGAAATATACATCACAAGCGGTCGCAAAGCCGTATTTTATTTTTGCATTGATTCTTCTCGCAGGAGAAATTCTTTTTGGTTTACTTATGGGTATTCAGTATATTTGGGGAGATTTTTTATTCCCTTTGATTCCATTTAATGTTTTAAGAATGGTACATACAAACTTGCTCATAGTCTTGTTGTTATTTGGTTTCATGGGTGCAACTTATTATTTGGTGCCGGAAGAGACAGAGAGTGAACTTTGGAGTCCTAAATTAGCGATGATTACTTTTTGGGTATTTGTAGTAGCCGGTGTGCTTACTATTTTAGGATATCTATTTGTACCGTATGCCCAATTGACTGAGCTTACCTTCAACAATCTTTTACCTACGATGGGTAGAGAGTTCTTAGAGCAACCTTTACCTACTAAAGTCGGTATCGTTCTTGTTGTACTCTCTTACCTTTTAAATGTCTCTATGACAGTACTTAAGGGAAGAAAAACCGTTATTACCACAGTACTTTTAACAGGTCTTTTGGGTCTTGCAGTGTTCTTCTTGTTTGCATTTTATGTCCCAGATAATCTCATTATGGATAAATTTTTCTGGTGGTTTACGGTTCACTTATGGGTTGAAGCAACTTGGGAACTTATTCTTGGTGCTATTTTGGCATTTGTACTCATTAAAGTGACTGGTGTAGACAGAGAGCATATTGATAAATGGCTATACCTCATCATCGCAATGACGATGGTATCTGGTATCTTAGGAACAGGTCACCACTTCTTCTATATGGGTGCACCTGAGTATTGGTTGTGGATAGGGTCTATCTCCTCCGCTGTTGAGCCTTTACCTTTCTTGCTTATGATTTTATTTGCCTTCACTATGAGTAGAGAAAGAAAAATAAAGCATGACAATGAAATGGCTCTTACCTGGGCAAAAGGTACAGCAGTCATGGGATTCTTAGGCGCTGGAGTTTGGGGATTCTTCCATACACTTGCACCTGTCAATATGTACACACACGGTACTCAGTTAACTGCAGCACATGGTCACCTCTCTTTTTATGGTGCGTATGTTATGATTATTTTTACAATGATCTCTTATGCTATGCCAATATTGAGAGGTCGCCCTCATGGGAATTGTGCAAAAGCACAAAAAGTTGAACTTATTTCCTTTTGGATGTTAAATATTGGTATGTTAGGTCTTACGTTAGCATTAAGTGCAGCAGGGATTGTTCAGATAATGGATCAACGTGTTGGTACACACCTTATAGGCTTTATGGAGTCACAAGAGTCTATTAATGGTATTTACATGGTTCGTGCCGCTTTTGGTGTACTTGTATTTACAGGATTACTCACTTATTTTTATAGTTTCTTTGTAAAAGAACCGGCAAAAGCATAGTCCATGAAAATGCTTCATTATTGGCTTGAGTTTGAAGAGAGTATGGGAAAAGTATGGGATAGATATCTCAACAAAAAAGTCCATAAATTTCATGAAGAGCAGATAGTTTATTTTGAAGACATTTCCAAATCTTTACATATTTTTCACCGCCTTATAGGTGGTGAAAAAGCAAAAGAACTCAAAATAACAGACAAACGATATGTTGAGACAACACGGACACTTTTAGAAAAACTCTCTTTTTTAGGAAAGGAGTTCTATCTGACATGGCAAGATGAAGAGGCTGTCTATCTTCCTGCATCCTTCGCCTATTTTGCTACAAAAGAGCAAAATGAGATGCTTTATTATTGGCTTGTTGCACTTGCCGCACACGTAGAAAATATAAATAACCGTAACCTTATAGAACAAAATCTGAAAGCGCTGCATTACCTTACAAAACGATATAGCGGTTTTGATTTTTTTTACAAAGAAGCAACACAATACCTTATGGATAAATATGAACAATTATCATTTCTTAAATCTTTAGATGCACAGTCAGATGAAGATTTAATAAATGCATATCCAAATCCTTTATGGATATACCCGCCCTCTATCACAGTAAACTATGCCAATAATAGTGAAGAAGCAGAAGAAATAGAGCCAACAAGGGAAGATAGTGATAAATCTGAAGAGCTTCAGATGAAAAAGCAGATAGAACAGATAGATGACAAACATGAAACGAATGGTTTCTTGGCTTTTTTACCAGAATCTTTAATGAGTATCTTTGAGCAGGTCAATGTAGATAGATGCGAAGATGACAGTTTTGATAAAGATGCGCTCTATCATGCTGAGGATTTAGATGAGATAACTATTGGTCAGAAACAGGCAAACCTTTCGGCTCGCATTAAAATGGATTTGGAACTTTTACCTGACAATACGGTGATATATCCACTTGGCAAAGGGCACTATTTGGATGAGTGGGATTACAAAAAAAATGATTATTTGGTAAAGTATGCCCGTATCTTACCACAAGTTACTATGAATGTGCTCCCCATTGAACTTCCACAAAGACTGAAAAAAACGGTCAAAAAAATTCAAGCTGAACTTGATATGCTCCAACTTGATCGCATTAAAAATGACCGTCTGCCTTATGGGGATGAACTCAATATGGATAGTTGGATAGAGTATATGTCACATCAAAATAAATCAATGCACCATCAAAATTTTTACACAACGTATGAGAAAAAAACACATGATATGTCGACACTTATTTTAGCCGATATATCACTCTCGACAGAGGGTGGTATCACCCAGGAGATACGTATTATCGATGTGATTAAAGATTCGCTTATGGTTTTTAGCGAAGCCCTTGAGAAGCTTGAAGATAAATTTGCTATTTATACTTTTTCTTCACTTCAAAATAAAAAGGTCTATTTTAATATTATTAAAAACTTTAAAGACAGATATGATACTTTGATACGCGGTAGAATTGATAGCATAAAGCCACAATACTATACCAGAATGGGTGCTGCTATTCGAGAGAGTATCACCATATTAGATAAACAGCAAAGTGCAAATAAACTCTTACTTATCATTAGTGACGGTAAGCCAAATGATGAAGATAGATATGATGGACGTTACGGTATTGAAGATACAAAAAAAGCACTGCAAGAGGCGAAGAAAAAAGGGATTACGCCATTTTGTATTACCATTGATTTGGATGCAAAAGAGTATTTGAATTATCTTTTTGGTGCTAACGGGTATGCCATTGTGCGCGACGGACAAAAGTTACCAAAAGTACTCACAGAAGTCTATATAAATTTAACAAAATAAGGAATGGAAATGATGTCACAAACTTACTATTTACCACAATCAAATGAAGTGGAACTTTTTCAAGCAGCCGTAGGTATGAATCTGCCTGTTCTGATCAAAGGACCCACAGGATGCGGAAAAACAAGATTTATCGAAGCTATGGGTGAAGAACTTGGTCGAGATGTCTATACTGTGGTTTGTCATGATGATTTAAGTGCTGCCGATCTGGTAGGTCGACATCTTATAGATGAAAACGGCACCTATTGGCAGGATGGGCCACTGGCAAAAGCCGTACGCCATGGTGGAATTTGTTATATCGATGAGATTATTGAAGCCAGAAAAGACACGACTGTTGTACTGCATTCTCTTGCTGATTACAGAAGAATTCTACCCCTAGACCGAACAGGAGAAGTGATAGAAGCACATCCAGACTTTATGCTTGTAGTTTCTTATAATCCCGGGTATCAAAATGTACTTAAAGGGATGAAGCCCAGTACAAAACAGCGTTTTATCTCTTTGAGTTTTGATTATCCAAAACCTGATATAGAGAAAGAGGTACTCATCAATGAAAGTGGCGTAGATACACAAATAGCACAAAAGCTTGTAGATATCGCAAGTGAGATAAGACAACTTGATGATACTGACATTCAAGAGGCTGTCTCAACAAGACTGCTTATCTATGCTGGAAAACTTATTGTCAAAGGTTTTGACCCCTATCAAGCCTGTATGCATACGATCGTGGAATCTTTAAGTGATGAAAAGGATGTTTTAGAAGTGCTTGAAAAGCTGATTGCATTACATTTTACAAAGACAAATGATGTCTAAAGATATAAATAGAGAGGTGAAATATCCTCCAGGAGATTTTGGTGTCTGGATTATTATCTACGTTGAACTTTTAACCTTTGGACTTTTTTTTATAGGGTATGCTTTTTCAAGAAGGTCAAATCTTGAAATGTTTAATACCTCACAACTCATGCTTAATCAAACATCAGGATTTATCAATACTATTATTTTAGTTACCAGTAGCTATTTTGTTGCCAAAGGTGTTCAACTTATGCGAAATATGACACAAGAGACCATAGCCTCATCTAACAAAAAGGCTTCAGTATGGCTTACTTTTGCCATAATTTGTGGGGTTGCTTTTCTATTTGTAAAAGGCTCAGAATTTGCAAATATTTTTGGTCAAGGCATTAATCTAAGTACAAATAAGTTTTTTATGTTTTACTTACTTCTAACAATGTTTCATTTTATGCATGTTGTTTTAGGAACTGTCATTCTCTTTAATATACGCCAAAGAACAAAAATTTCTGCTTATACTCCAGATAATCATCGTGGTTTTGAATCGGGTGCATCCTATTGGCATATGGTTGATTTGCTATGGATTGTACTTTTCCCATTAATCTACATCATAAGATAAAGGCAAAAAATGATAAAAATTTTAGAATATATTTGGATAGTGTTAGTTACATTGACTATTTTTGCCTACCTTTTAGGCTATCTTAAAATAATCACTACTGCACTGGTTGCAGTATTACTTTTTACAACATTTATAAAAGGGGCATTGGTAAGTGATTACTTTATGGGGTTAAAAGATGTAGGAATAAAATATAGACTCATTCCTATTATTTGGTTAACTGTAATCATGGTATTAATTGCTGTGGCATATTATCTTCCAGTCAACAACATACAATAAAAGTTAGCAACCTTATGGAATAACAGGAGCTTTAACCTCCTCGCCCAAAAAGGCATAGCTCTTTCCTATACGTGCCACAGGTTTAAAAGCAATAGTGAGTCGTTCTTTATCTGTGATAACTTTCATCATCAACAAAGATCTGCTTCACATTTAAAACCAGAGGGATAGTAGCACTAGCACCTAAGTCTATCTCTTGATTCAGTTCACAGACATAGGCACACGGTACCCCTTTTATCATAGGAGGATACCCCTCTACCAAAGTCTTTGTTTCGATAGAAAAAACTTCTGCTTCACTAAGTTCTTTTTCTAAATCTTTAGAGGAAAAATGCATCTTTTCCAGATCACTCTCTTGCACCATACAGATAGTACATTTCTGATGTTTTCGTATATTGGCAAGGGTATCTTTAGGACTAGCGTCAGGCTTATGACCAACCGAAATAAGTACAGAAGCCGGCTCAGAGGACAATCCTATAAAATAAGAAAATGGCGCAATATTCACTACTCCTTCATCTTCTGTAACCACCCATGCTATAGGTCTAGGAATAATGGTTTGAGCCATTAGTTTATAGGTTTCATTGATTTTTTTATTTTTATCAAGATTAAATAGCATTTTTTACACTCCATGGTTTTATTTCTTCTATTGTAGCTAAAGAGTTTATCCATTTTTCCAAAATCTCCAACTCCTCTTTTGAAAACTTATCCTTAAATGGAGGCATCATCATATTGTGAAATTTTTTCCATTTTCCCTGACTTCCATTCTGAATCACTGAAATAATTTCTTTATTTTTACTTTGAGCGATACCTTTAAAGGAAGGGCCAACTTTATTTTTTACTGTGTCATGACAGTTGTAACACCCTGCTTTTAATACTAACTGTTCACCTTTAGGCAAAGCATCAAAAGCAGATTTTTCCTGCATCTCTTTAAGATACACCTCCTGATCATAAAAATCATATATATACTCTGCAATAGCTTTAAGTTCATCTTTGGTGACATTTCCTTTCTGTGAAGGCATGATTCCATACGTTTTAAGACTCTCCTCATCGCAGTAAGATTTTTCTTTACTTGGTTCAAGTACATAATCCTGTACAAAAGGAATGAATTCACTAAACTTCTCATCATCCATCGTAATTTTCATGAAATCTTTCAGATGAAAAACAACAGTGGAAATTTCACAAACATTATACCACCTCTTTCACTTTTAACCATACACTGATTAAAAAAACTGCATTCCACACGTTTCACTTTTAGCCTTCCACAATTTTAAGGTTTAGTGAAAAATTTTAAGAATTTCT
>VCAW01000186.1 GCA_013607775.1 Campylobacterota bacterium
AGCTTATGGAGGTTAAAGTAAATAAAACACCTTACCTATTGTAGTGCCGACTTTTTTTACTGATCTTCGACCTACAGGGGTGTTGTTTGGGTTTGATAGGTGAAGTCGGGAAGAGTCTTTTCGTTTAGGAAGTCTTTGTACCTTTCATGCTATACATCTAGCTTTTTAGTAAAAATTGTTTCATTGGTGGAAGTGAGCTTGTGCATAATCTTTTGCAAGTCTTTACTTGCCTGTAGTTTTGGATGCTTTGTAATATATCGCTGTATTATTCTCTTTTGATGAAAGTGACACATCTGGACAGGACAGTCTTCAAAAGCCTTGTATAATCCTCTTTTTCCATCTATAGTAATAGAATGGATGGTGTAACCTAGAGTAAGTAGTTCTGAGAGTAAATATTTATAGTCTTTGATAGTCTCACTTTGGATATGTTTCCAGATAAGTACTTCTTTTGTGATACTATCTTTGAATACTTTATCTCTTCTCTTGCCATAGAAAGTTGTATCAGATATCAAGTTTACTGCTCTTGGATGATGGATTTTATAGCTCGGCTCATATTCAAATATCTGTTTTCTAACCCAAGGAATACTATGCTGATATAGTTCAGCTAAATTACTTAGAATATATCTTTTATAGACATACTTTTTGAAAATAATTTCTTGGAGGTTTTCGGGTCTTCTTTTTGAGGAAAAGGATGTGTGACATTCCGTGCATAAATACCTTTTTATGCGTCTACGAGTACCTTTCTTTATGACACTATCTTTGTTTGCATTTTGGACAACTTTTAGTACTTTTTTACAGCCATCTGTAAATAAACCTTTATTTCTTACGAGTATACCGTACTTTCATGGTGTTTTTAAGCACCCGTTTTTTTGGTCACTAAACCAACATGGTTCCCACCCTTGATAAATTGATTGAACTTTTTATCAAGAATACAAGATGGGAAATCCATAATTTCTTTAGGAAGTGTAGCATAGTTTTTATTATGCTCATTTCTAAGTGATCCAAGAGGTGTGATATTGCC
>VCAW01000187.1 GCA_013607775.1 Campylobacterota bacterium
ATCTGGAGTAAAGTAGTAAAGTGGTTTTCCTTTATAGCTAACCTGCTTTGTTGGCTCACCCTCTTTTGCTCTTGTTTTATCACGCTCTATCACACCAAAGTCCGAAGCTGATGTACCGGAAGGAAGGTTACCTAAATCTGCACTGTAAAATACAGGCCACACACTCTCACATCCCTCACCTGAAGTTGGCGTACTATCATAACAATTACTTACATTTTTTGTATCTTTATCGAACACATATAAAGTACGTGCATCTTTATCTGCCAGGTATGTCTGCTCTATATTTGTATCAGAGAGTTTAACCTGTGCATCCGCTGGGGCTACAGGAGCATGTACCAAGTGCCATACCTCTTTTACATTATTACCGTTTACATCGCCTACTGCATTATCATTTATAAAATAATAAAGAGGATGTTTTCTGTATGCTAAATGCCCTTGTGTACCTGGTAATACTTTCAAATCAGCATTACCCCCATCTATTCCCACAAATAAAGGCCAAGTATCTTGACACTCTCCAGGAAGACAATTGCTTTTATTTAACGTATCTTTGTCAAATGTATAAAGACTCATGCCTTCAACATCTGTCAAGAACTTCACAGCTCTTTTTGATGCTCTTAAGTCACCATTATTACTTTTATTATCACCACTATAGGTATCGCTACATCCCATCAATGCCAAAGTAGCAATACTTGCCAGTGTTATGTGTGTTAATGTTTTCATTATATTCTCCATTTTTTTGATTTACAAACAGAGTATAAATTTCTTTCATCAAGATTGTATGAAGATGCTTTAACTTTCTTCTCATTTTCTCCTCATTTTATTTGGCTATAGTTTTAGCATGAAAAAACTTATTTTACTTACCATCACCATCATCAGTACCTTTCTTTCACTTTTGCCTGCAAACGAAGTGGAAGATTATGCCATGGTTTCTGCCTATGAAAATAGAGGAGAAACATTTGTCTATGAGTCTAACAGAAGCAAAACCACCTTTAAAGACATCAATGTCAGCTTCTCTTTGCTTAAAAGCAATGATGAAGCCATCACCATACAAAACATTAAAAGGCATGACAAAGCATTTACTCCTGTACTCAAAACAGAAAAGTTTCAAGATACCAACACTACCTACTGGCTAAAAGTAGATTTAGGTACTACCTTTCCTTCTGGGCGTTTTGTCTATACCTATGCAGATGCAGACTTTAATGAGCACACTATAACAAAGTCACAACAGTTAGAAAAATTTATTTTAGATGGTAGGCAGAACATGAAGTTTAGCTATCATAAAGGCATTGATGCACAGGTCTATTACTTCAAGCTTACACCGAAGCACTTTCGTATGCCTTTTAGATTTGTCTATGTCTCTACACCTGAAACTTTTTATACGTTCATCACCAAAGAGTCACATATCCGACTCATTTTGGGGCTGATACTTGGTCTCATCATTATGGCAGGGCTTTACAATGCTGCGATGTACTATTACAACAGAGATATCTCCTTTTTATACTATGCACTCATGCAACTCTTTATGAGTCTAGTACTCTACGATTATTCTGGAGCATTTCTTTGGGATGAGACATCACTATTTTGTAGGAATATCAACTATGAGTACCTCATAAGCCTTTTTACTTCACTCTTTGCTACACTTTTTACCATTCATTTTTTAGAGCTAAAAAAGTATCTACCAAAACTCTATAAAATTGCCCAAATTATTACAGTAGTTATATGCTTAGATATGCTTATGAGTCTCATATATAAATCACTCATTATGGAGTACTATATCTTGCCATTTTTAATGCTACTACTCATCTACGCAGGATACAAACGTATGCGTCAAAGCTATAAACCTGCACGTTTTTACCTAGCAGGATGGGTAGTGCTTACCCTAGCTGTCTTTTTAAATATGTTTGGCATAGGCTATACATATACTATCATAGATCCACTCTACATAGGAGTAGCCACAGAAGCCATACTCTTCTCTTTAGCTCTCTCCTACAAGATACGTCTAGTTCACAAAGAAAAAGAGGCACAAAAAGAACTCCTCGTACACCAAAGCAAACTTGCCTCCATGGGAGAGATGATAGGCAACATCGCCCACCAATGGCGACAACCCCTCACCCATCTAGGCTATACACTGATGAATATCCAAGAAGCTGGTAAACATGGGGAACTAGACACTGACTATCTCAACAAAAAGGTAGATGAAGCCAACACCCAACTACACTTTATGTCTGATACCATCGATGACTTTAAAGACTTTTACCTGCCTAAAAAAGAGAAAGAGTCATTCTCTTTAAGCGAAGCTACTCAAGAGACACTTGATATCATGAAGCATAGCTTTGAGCAAAATGGTATTGACATTCATTTCACAGTAACTGAAGAGACACAACTACAAAACTACAAAAATGAATACAAACAGGTACTGCTCAACCTACTTTCAAATACAAAAGATGCATTGATTCAAAGAGCCACACCTTCACCACATATCAACATTATCATAGAAAAAAATAGTGTCACTGTAGAAGACAATGCCGGTGGTATAGAAAAAGAGGTAATGAAACGTATGTATGAACCATACTTTACAACGAAAGAGGGTCATTCTGGTATAGGGCTTTATATGTCTAAGATGATTGTAGAAAAAAATATGGGTGGCACTCTCTTGGTTCAAAACACCAAAGAGGGTGTACTCTTTACAGTTACGCTGTAAGTCCTAAAAGTTTTTTATTCCTACCGCTACAGTCTCTTCAAACTGAGCAAAAGCTGCATCCATAGAATGGACTATACTTTGTACATCCGATTTGGTAGCAACTTTTGTTGAGAAAAGACGTGATACACGTTTTTTTATTTTTACACTTTCTACACTCCACGTGGCATCTAAATAGACACTATCTCCCTGCGCAATAAATCGTGTAACATGCACTGAGACTTTAATGTCAGGCTGTTTGTCTATGCCCCATGGGTACATATAGACATCTGGTTGGTTAAACTTCTTCTGTAGATATCCTATAAGTCTATTGGTTAAACCACTATCTAGGTCTTCTCCCCACTGTGCTGTGCCTAGCAGGGTAATGTGGCTTGGTGAATCGGCTATAGCTATCTCTCTTTTGTAAAGGTACCCTGGTACTATTACTTTCTCTACACCAATGACTCTCCTTTGTGTAGGGTAAATCTTTTGGGGTTGCAAAGCAACAGAGAGAATGTAGTAACTACTAGTACTTGAAACACATCCGTTCAATCCAAAAAGTACAATCAAGGGTAAAAATATTTTCATCAATTTCATTAGTTATCTCCAAATATGAGTGAGTTAGGCTTTCTATTTAACATACGTAAAAAGGCTTGCATCTCTTGAGATGTTTTGGTCAAAATTTTCAATGTTTGTGTAAGCTGCTCTTTGACTAGAGAGTCACTATCGTACCCTTTTACCACTTTTTGTGTACTTTTAAGAGTCTTAGTCATTTCACGCAGTGCTCTATTTAACTCATCTGGCATCACTTCAAAAGACTTTTTACTTGTCATTTTATTGATATCATCTACAGTACGTGTAAGCTGTACAATCAATTCATCTACATGTTTGACTGGTTTTTGAGCAGTATCTACCACTTTTTTTACAGAGCTTACCAACTCATCCAATGGCAAGTTATTTAACTTATCCAATATCTGAGACACAGAGTCCATAATACCTGAAGAGCTTTGGCTTGTCATAGGCAAACTTGCATACTTCTCTCCTTGAATAATCGTTCCTTCTCCATCATGATGATGGAAAGTCAAATCAACATACTGCGCTCCTGTAATAGGGTCCAAAGCAGCAATTTTAGCACGTAATCCTTCTTCGACTGCCTGGTAAAAGTTCTCTTCCCCTGTACTGTTTGTATCATGAAGATCATCAAAGACCGATGTATCTATCTCTATCAATACTGCACCTACCATATGGTGTTTATTCTTGTTGTAAGAGAGTTTAATCTTTAAGACTTTTCCTATATCAAAGCCATCAAAGCGTACTACCGAACCATGACTTAAACTAGAAATAGAATCTTCAGTCAACAGGAGAAACTTTTTATGTTCTTTCATACCTGAACCTACGGTATGGCTTTCCGCCGCTGTCTGACTTTTATGTAAGGTAAAAATATAATCAGAAGGTGTCTTCATGTCTTTTTTAATACTAGGTGAAGAAAATACGATACCTCCTGTTAATAAAAAATTTAATGGTGCTATATCTACATCAATCTTTCCACGCGTAAAATCAACTGTCATTGTATTTTTCATCCAAAATTTTGTATCTGTATGGATATATGCATCGTATTGATTCTGCACATAGACGACAACATCTACATGTTTATTATCTAAAGAAAGATACTTGTATGCTACTTTTCCAACTTTAATATTTTTATAAAAGATTGGCATACCTACTGAAATATTCTTACCATCTTCAGATCTTAAATGAAAATATTTTCCTTTACTGGTGTCTTGGTAGGGTTGAGAAAGACCTATATGTCGCTCCCTAAAAGTACCCCCAGCTTCAGAATAAACATCAATATAGGTTCCCGAAAGTAAAGTATCAAGCCCCGATATACCCGAAAATCCCACCTCAGGTTTGACAATCCAAAAGCGAGCTTTTTCAGTCATGTAAGGTTTGGCTGCCTTGGAATTCATACGCACACGTACAATAACTCCATCAGTATCTTGTGTGATATATATTTTTGTCACCTTCCCGATAGGTACATTTTTAAATTTCACCACACTCTGTCCTGCCACCAAACCTTCATTTTTAGGAAAGATAATCTCTATCTCCGGACCTAAGTCATCAAAGTATTGATACGCAAGCCATCCTGCAATCATCAGTGCAATAAACGGCACAATCCAAATGGAGGTAAAAAGGTTGAATTTATTGGATTCTTCTACTTTAGGAAGGTTTGTTGACATCTAGTTATATTCCTTAATTTATCTATGTTCTTGAATCAGTGTTTCATCAAAGGCATGTGCAGCTAAAAGTGTAAAAAAGACCGAAATAGCAAAAGCTGTAGCGGCTGTCCCTGCAACGATAGAGATATTGGACAGATGTATCAGTGCTGCCAGAATGGCTACAACGAAGACATCTATCATCGACCACGGTCCTATCACCTCTGTCATATAGTACAATTTATGTTTATCCACTTTTTTATCTTTTCCGATAGGGTATTTTACACTAATTAAAAGATAAAACAAAATAAGAAATTTTATGACAGGAATCATAATAGATGCAAAAAAAATCACCAAGGCAATGGGATAAGAGCCATGTTCCCACAGAAATACTACACCACCTAAAATCGTACTTCCATCCTGTGTTCCAAAAGTATTGGTAATGAGCATCGGGTAGATATTGGCAGGGATGTAGGCGATAATCGCCGTAATGAGATATGCCCATGACTTTTCCGTACTAAAGTGTTTATGATGATAAATGGCAGAACCACATCGACGACAGGTGTTGGTTTTACCTTTATCGATGTTCACCGCCGAACAGACAGGACAGGGAATGAGTTTTTTTTCATCAACTTCTATCATATTTTAAACTCTTCAAACATTATACGTTTTCTTAACATCCATATCTCAGACAAATGTACACGTTTTACGATATAGAGATCTATCAAAACAAAGACAATCAATGAGTAAAATGCCACACCCATATGTATCTGTGCATAGCCTATGAGTTTTACAAGTGCCACCAAAATAGAGATAAGAAAAATATCTGTCATACTCCATGGTGTAATATGTGCAAGCAAAATAAGTAGGTCTTTACTCCACTTTTCTCCACTCTTCAACTTTAAAAGTGCAAATAAAATCATATTTATCGTAAAAATCATCAATGGAAAAATAAAAATAAGAAACATGCAGAGTAGTCCGACAATATAAAATCCATTGTCTATAAGTGAGAAAATAGTTTTAGGGATCGTAATAAACTGTTCATGCCCTAAAATTTCTATCTGTACCAAGGGGAAAAAGTTTGCCATGGCAAAGAAAATAAGCCCCGTGATACTAAGTGCCAACCCATGGTCAATCAGTTTAGTATCATAACGGTATAAAATACCGCCGCACTCAGAACAACATGCTTTTGAACCATCCTTTATAGGCACTTCCTGATGAAGTGTAAAGCATTGATGACAGATAATAAGATTGTCTAAAGCAGCTTCATTTTTAAGTTTCATGGTTATAATTATATCTAACAAACCTACAAGGACTATGATGAGAATATTGAGTATCAATAAAGTCATTGAATATGACACACTTTCCATTAGCAATATTCAAGAATCTGCCTTATCAACACAGCCTAACATGGAAGAGTTTGACTACATTATCATCAATGGTGGCGATGGTACTATCAGACGTGTGGTAAAAATCTTACATACTCTCAAACACAATGCTTCTATTATACTCAATCCTACAGGGTCGTTTAATGTCATAGCTAAATTACATCGTGTACCCTCTCTTGATACTGTACTTCAAGCCCTGTCTGAAGAAAAAACACTCACAACACAAGCACAAAAATACTATAGTCTCAATGAAGAGATGTTCCTTTTTTCTGCTGGTAATATGGGGGATTTACAGCATATTTTTCTCTCAGAGACGATACGCTTTGGTATGCTAAAAAGGGGGATGTCGAAATACATTCTAGCTGTACTGTTCCTACTCCCTGTGCACCTCATCATGACACCTTTTATGCTTATGAGTAAACAAAAGTTTTTCATCTTTACCCCAGCAAAGTTCATACCGAAATTTGGCTCATTTTATGGAGAGGTAAAAGAGATGGAGATTGATTTAGACAATCACTATAACCATATCGAACTCGATGGAGATGTAGTGACCATAAAAGAACAAATTCTCAACATAGAAAAAGCAGGAGAAATTGCCATAGTGAGACATGCTCAAGCCATTGATAACTCTGAGTAAAGCATTACTCTATTTTTACCACCTCTTTTTGCTTCATATAAGGCATTATCTGCTTTATTGATAGCAATTTCAACATTATTATCTACCAACATATCAAACATAGCTATCCCTATACTGATAGTTACTTGCAATTCTTTACCTTTTTCAAGTTTTATCACCAGGTTTTCAATGGATACCCTAATCGCTTCTGCGATTTTCATACATCTATCCATATCAATATCTGGCATAAGTATAATGTACTCTTCTCCTCCATAACGACAGACTGTGTCCGTACCACGTGTATGTTCTCGTAATATATCTGCTATGGCTATAATGACTTTATCTCCTACAGCATGCCCATAGGTATCATTTACATTTTTAAAGTTATCTATGTCTAACATGATGAGTGCTAAACTTTTACGTTCTTTTTTATTGTGTCTGAAAATATCTTCGGAGACTTCAGAAAAATGACGTCTGTTATAGAGTTTGGTCATAGGGTCAATAGAAGCTAAAACTTTCAATTCCTCTTTGTTTTCTTCAAGATCTTTTGTTCGTTCTTTTATTTTTTCTTCAAGACTCTCATTGAGTTCTTGCAATGTCTTATAAGAATTCTCTAACTTATGTGCCATCTTTTGAAATGTCTTCGCTAAGGTACCCACTTCATCATTTCTATCTAAATGTGACAACTCCTCATCTTCACCCATATTGCCATCTGCCATTTTTTGTGCAGACTTTGTAAGTAGTAAAATAGGATGCATCAACCTTTTCGCCCAAAAAAATACAAATATCCCAAAGATGATAAACATAATTACTGCTAAACCTACGGCATTATTGATGTTTGCTATTTTCTTATCATTACTAATGCGTTTTGCTTTTTTTATCTCAGTATTTAAGCTATCTAGCGAATATACGATAGAAAGTGTTCCCCAGTATTTAGATATCTCAATAGGTGTAGCAATGACAATAGAATCTTTCTTTACCTCAATGGTTTCTTTCTTTGTTTTTTTATGATATGGTCTACCCTCAAAAAGTTGCATTTGCTTATCTTCACTGACTAAAGAGACACCTTCTATCTCATCTCTTTGAACCAACTGTTTCAGTATAGATGATATATGTGAGAGATTCATAGATGCTAAATCATTCTCAATCTCACGTTTATGATAATCTATAGTATATTTCGCATTTTGAAGTATTTGTTTTTTCATGAAATCTACTCTATTTTCAAGCTGAATGTTAAATGTTTTTTCATCTTCCTTCAAATTTAAATAGGTAAACAATGTCACGATAGAAATCACGATAGAGAGTAAAACCAAAATAAATTTATTACGTAAACTCATTTGATGACCTTATTTACAATACCGAGTGCAGACTTGTCATAATGCAATCCCATACGTTTTGCTAAACCTTGATTAAATATAACTTTTGTGCCTATAGGCATTTGCATCGTTTGATAACTGTGTCCGTGCATATCACTTTCTATCATAGAAGCAACTTGTCGCCCTATCGTCTCTACATCAACAGCAATGATAAGTACCGCACCATACTTAAGATAAAGTGGATGATACGCTATAACAGGTATATGCAATTTCTTAAAGTGAGAGAAATGCACTTTGACTTTCTTTTCATCTGCCAACATCACAGGATCAGCTAACATCAAAAAAGCATCTATGTTTTTAAACTTCTCAAAGTTATAGTGGTCAGTCTTTGTTATCTTTTGCCCTATGACTGTTATACCAAGTTTTTTTGCTTCTGTCTTAAATCCATCATAAATTGACTGTGTATAGCGACTATAGACAATACCTATACTTTTTATCTTTGGTAGTAGTGCTTTAATAAGTGTTAACTGCATGCCTGGATGAAGTTCATTTGACACACCAAATCTGTTTTTACCCATACTAAATCTTTTATAATTTACAATGGATGAAAAATATATCTTCTTTTCAGGTACATACTTTTTGGCATATTGATATGCCTTTGTTCCTATGGCATAGACTATATCAGGATAGATATCATACAAATACTCTTTTATATCATCTTCTTTCATAAAGGCTATATCTACATGTTGTACCTTTTGAGCTATCGCCTTTGAAAATGTATTTTCCATCGTTTGGTAACGGTCTATTTTGCCATTTGAGTTCATCACTAAAATATTAGTAGCATGTATATAAAAAGTGAAAGAAAGTAACAGCCACAGTATTCTCATTTTGATCTCCTTAAAGCACGTATTTGTTTACTATTTAGGGCAACTATACTATCTATACCTAACATTTTTAAAATATCTCTTCCATCTTTACTTTGTTTCATGTGGCTAAACATTTTAACAACCTTTTTATCTGAACCTAGCTTACTATTTACTGCCACCAACATTTTAAAATCTGTGTCAGACTCACTGTATATACGCATATCTTTAGTGAGGTATGTGTTAGTTTTTTGTAAAAGCTCAAAACTCTTTTTTGATACAGAAGCAAACTGACTCATACCATACCCCACGGAAAGTAAAGCATCCATCTCTTTTGGTACCTGAAGTATGGTAAAATGCCTTTTCCCAAAAACACTCTGTACCAGTTTATTAGTATATTTTCTTGAAAAAGCCGTAGTGATTGTACCATGTAGAGGATTATTTACTTTTCCTACAATCACATTTGTACTCTTTATACTTTTTTTGCTTTTTGCTACAAGTAAAGCATGAAGATGATGTTTCATTGAAAGTTGTCTATAGTGGAAACTAGACAGTAATACGATGTCACTTTTATTTTTCATAAACGACTCAAAAGATTTCTTGTCACTAAAAGCTTGAAATTCGTAGTCACCATACTGTGAAAGGTAACGATCAAATATTATTTTAAAAGTTTTGAAATCATCTATAGTATGATTGCTAGTATAAAAATATACTTTTTGTGGTTCTGCAAAAAGCATCACACATAAAAGAAAAAATATACTTATGATTTTCAAAATTTACCTTTCTAAAACTTATACGTCAACTCTGCAATAAATGACCTTTCTGCTAAAGGATAATCAAATGGAGATGAAGAATCATACGCTTTTTTATCAAACATGTTATAAACTGAAAGTCTTAGTTTCACATCCTCTATAAAAAACTTTTTACTAACAATGTTGCATTAGCAGTAGTAAATCCTGACACTTTTTTTCTTGTATCAGCCAAGCCTCTAAACTGTTCACCTCTATAGTTAGCATCTACATATAAATTATAATTTCTATCTAACCTATAATTTAGAGCTACATATGCCTTATGTTTTGATACATCAGCCATAGGAGTATTCGTCGTTTTATTGATAGGGTCTTGATAGGTGTAGTTACCCATAATGTAAGATCCTCTTCCTAGATTATATTTTATCTCTGCCTCCACACCATTAGTCTTAATGTCACCAAGATTTTCATGCTGACCTACACTATCAATAGTAATAATATCACTAATATGACTTTTAAAAAGTGTTAAGCTCATATCTAAATTATCTAGGTCACTATTTTGCCAACTAATTTCTATCGTGTTTATCTGTTCTGGATTTAAATCTGGATTACCTACAATAGCAGGATTATTTTGATTGTAAAGTTCAGCAAAGGTAGGTGCTCTAAAAGCTTCTCCATACATAATCTTAAAGTTATTACTATTGTTAACTTGCCATGTAGCTCCTACCCTAGGATTAAATGTACCACCAAAATCACTAAAATAATCATATCGTCCCCCTAGAGTAACATGTATGTCATCAGTTAGATCGTAAAGTAATTCGCTATAAAATGCATAAAGTTCTCTATTTACCTCAGATATAGACCGTAGGTTTTCAGGTAATTCTATAACCGTAGGGTATGGTGCAAGCGTTAAAGGATCATAATTTTGTCGCTCTCTAGGATTTTTAATCTACTGTCTTTCATACATTACCCCCGTTAGAAGTGTGATATTTTCTTGTTTGTATGCAGCCAATAAATCTACACCTTTTTTACTTCTTCTACTTTAGAATACGCTAACACCCCATTAGGATAAACAGGAGCTGGAAATCCTGAGGGGAATACACCTATTTTATTGTCTACATTCATTTGATCAAAATATACCTTAGAGTGTAAATTTAATGTGTCTGAAATTTCTTTTTTATAACCCAACTCCAGAAAATAAGATTCATAATTAAGAAGTGTTCTATTATCAAGAGCATGTGCAATACCAAATCGAGGACCTTCTTTTCTATCCACATACTGTCCCATAAAGTAAAACCCTTTACTTTCAAGATTTATATAGGCACTTGTTTTTTTAGTTGTAGGGCTTGTAAAACCACTATTTCCCACTGAATCTTGAGCAATAAAAGCTTTATACCCATCACTTGCAACATAGTTTAGATTTGCAGTGACAGACACATCATTTATTTTTTTCCAAAAAAGAAAGTTGTAGGTTTGAGTGTTATAAGAACCTGCTTTTATTCTCACTTGTGCACCATCTATGTCTTCTGCTTTTTTTGTGATGATGTTAATGAGTGCAGTAAAAGCATTTTCACCATACAAGGCAGATGCAGGACCACGTACTACTTCTATACGCTTCACGTTTTCAAGGTTTATAGTGTCATACTGAAGAGTTGCTCCACCATTTCGTAAACTATTTAAAGAGTGACCATCCAGTAATATGAGTACTTTTTCTGAAAACCAAGTCTTCACACCACGTACTTCTATCTCTTGATTAAATATTTGACTTTGGTGAATCCCAAGTCCAGGTACTGTACGTAACACGTCTAAAAGTGTATTTGCACCCATTTCTTCTATCTGTTCAGCATCTATCACGCTGACTGATGCTGCTGTTTTTTTAATGTCCTCTTTTACCTTAGAAGCAGAAACAACAAAAGTTTCCTCTTCTAACCATTGACGCTCATTATCAAGTGTTGATTCTAAAGGATTTGCGAACAAAACGAAGGGTATACAAAAAAACTAAAATATTTCATAGTATTATGTCCAAATTATTGATAATTAAAGTATATCAAAAAAATGTCAATTATTATTAAAATATAAAATTAAGAAATATAAGTTTAATTTTTCATATTTCCATAATACTCCACCACTCTATTATCCACATTCACCACCCTCTGAAGATACTGCGTCAAATCACCTTTATTAAAATCTAACTTCAAATTCTTAGGGTTAACAGCCCTAGAGATAGCCACATAGAACTGGCTAGGGGCGAAGATGTTATCTACATTGCATACTAGATTGTCTATACTCATCCCTTGGCTTTTATGTATTGTGACCGCATAGGCAAGTTTTAGAGGGAACTGTGAGAGTGTAGCAAGATTGATGGTTTCTATGGTACCGTCATCTTTCACCATCATATCTACCAAGTCAAACTCATGGCGCTCCACACGTACATACTCTTCTTCTTTTTCTACTATAAGATAGTCATCTTCTATTTTACGAAGTATACCTCTCTCTCCATTAACGAACTTACCCCATTTATTTACCGTAAAGAGAATGGGTACACCCTCTTTAAGTGTGAGTTGTTCTGTAATGGGTAGCATATTTTTCCAACCCGCCAACTTTTTTTCATGTACATTCCCAAACATCTCAACATTTGCAAAAAGTATCGTCTCTTCTGTGTTTAGCTCATTGAGTTTGGCTCTGTTTGTCTGTTCTACTTCCAGGTTACGTCCATACAGATAGGTAGGTTCTTTCTCCATCTGTTCATTGTTCCACAACCTTGTCATATAGTGTATGACCTCTTCATCACATACACCCTTACGTACCTTAGAGAGTATATGGGTAAACTCCCCATCCGTAGTACGTTTCATCTCGGTAAGTTCTATCACCATAAGGTCAAACCTATCCCAAGCCATAGACTCAAAGGCATAGAGTTTTTTTCCAAAGACATCGTTACGACTGTTATGTTTCACTACAGGAGGAAGCTGAAAAAAGTCGCCTACAAAAAGGACTTTACCCAAGTAACCATAGTTATTGAGTCTATAGGCTATCATGTCTAGTAAGTCTGTACTTACCATAGAGATTTCATCGATGATGATAAGGTCAGTCGCTTTAAGCACTTTCTTTAAGTCCATCAAACGTTTTTTGGCACGTTTATCACTTTGATTGAGTTCATCAAAGTTAGAAGCTATACCAAAAACAAAAAAGCTGTGTACTGTAAACCCACCGATGTTTACGGCACTCACACCTGTAGAACCAAGTGAAACTACTTGTTTTGCACGATTACGGTAGTCTTTTATCACCTCATTGGTAATGTAGGATTTTCCTACCCCTGCACCACCTGTGAGAAATACGTTGGAGTGCTTCAGTGCTTCAAGCACATCCCGCTTATCTGCCATACCCTGCCTTATCTACACGTCCACCTTTACAACGGCTATACATTGGTTTTCCTCGTTTAAGTAAAGTAGCCAAATCATCACTACCAGTACCTAGTTGCAACCAAAGTTCAGTGACGAGTCCGTTTTTACACTGAAGCACCACACGCTTACCTGCACCCTGTCCAAATGTTTTATTTGCCAAGGCTCTTACTTCTTTTAATGAAAGATATTTGCCCATTTTCTGTATAAACAACGCTCCAAGTGCTGAGTCATTAACCTGTTTTACAAAAGAGATGGCATCTTTAAAATACGCATTTGCCTCTGTACCATAACAAGTACCATGTTTGACCCACTCATGCTTGTGTAAGTCTGACGCATACCCAGGCATAATTTTAGCAAGTTCAGTTTCTACCTTATCATCAAGTGCCAAACATGGGATATCTCTCCAACGCTTACTCTTGTCAGCCTGTACAAATTCATAATCAACATTACAATAGACTCTGTTGCGTGGTTGTGGCCATAAACCATGTAACACAAACTCTCTTTCACGACTTTTTGAACGAAAAAGCGAACCTATGTTTCTCTTACACTCTTTTTTGTAACGGTGTGTTTCACAAAAAGCATTGTGCCAAGAGAGAGCTAAAAGGTTTTGCTTAGAAGTTACAGTAAATTTTTTAAACTTTTTTTGAGGTTTTTTAACCATATTCGCATCTGCACGACTCAGTTCATCTTCTATATTTACTGTTTTTTTAACTGCAGGTTTTGATGTAGTAGTATGCATAGCCTCATAAATAGGTGTACCACGCAGAGGTCTAAGACTCAAACAGTCATCATCTACCCAACGCTGAGGAGGTGTTGCACCTTCAACTTTCACAAGATACTGCTTCTTGTGGTGTTTGAGCATCTCATAAGTTCTGTCTAGCTTTAAAATAACATGCCCTCTGTTTTTAGTATGTTTAAGATTGTTAAAGAGTTGACACTCTTTTTTTGGGTAGATTTCCATATTGGCACTTGCCAGATAAGTTAATAGTAGTGATAAAAGTAAAAAACGCATCTAAAATATCCTTGATTTTTTTGGATATTATACCGTTACTTTATAAATCATAACAATAAGGACTTTAAGCTCTTTTTAGACCAATTTTATAACCAAATTTATTGATATTTTGTATCAAATCATAACAGGTTGCTTCTCGAATACGGTGTATCAGAGAACGTAATGTTTGTCCTGACTTCGGTTCCTCCCATAGCATATTTGTTATAGACTCTATCTCCATAGTAATATGTCGATTTTGACAAAGTAACTGCATGAGTTTCAATGCTTTATTTCCCAATGGCACTTCTTCGTTATGTAAAAATAATCTATTGAGTTGTGTATCAAATATATATCCAGAAACCAATTCAACTCTACTAGACATACGTTTATCAGACTGATTAATATCTTTTGTGTTTAATTTTGCTTTTGCAAGTTCTAATGTGGCTAATATCTCTTTATCTCTATATGGCTTAAGCAAATAGGCAAAGGCATTTGATTCCACTGCAAAGTCAATCATCTCTTTATCGGAATAGGCAGTTAAAAAGATAATCATTATCTCTGGATAGACTCGAAGTAAATCCCGACTTCACCTATCAAACCCAAACAACACCCCTGTAAGTC
>VCAW01000188.1 GCA_013607775.1 Campylobacterota bacterium
TAGGGCTTTTTATGGGTGTTTGTTTCATGAATATTTTGTGATATCAAGGGCTATAAAGCAATCAGCGTGTGCACTTGCCTGGTCACTTGCCACTAAGAGGTTTTGAGGTGAATTTTATGTATTATTTAGGTGCGAAAGTTAAGAAAGATAAAATCATCAATAAAACAGTAGGTTCTATGAGTCAAAAACAGATAGAAGATTTTGTGAAAAGATCCCTTAAATAATACCCTCAATGAATTTATGGTAAAATATTCTCTTTTAAATTTTACTATCTATATGATGGATAGATAAGAGGATAGTCCTATGAGACACTTTTTAACACTTAAAGATTTCAGCAAAGAAGAGATCTTGGAGATGATAGCCTTAGCGCAGAAAATCAAAGCACAAACCAAGCAGCGTAAGTTTGTACCCTACATGGAGCATCAGACATTGGGAATGATATTTGAAAAGTCTTCTACACGTACACGTGTGAGCTTTGAGACAGGTATCTACCAGCTTGGTGGTGTGGGCTTGTTTTTGTCTAGTAATGACATACAGCTAGGTCGTGGTGAGCCTATGAAAGACACTGCCAGAGTCATCAGCCGTATGGTGGACATGTTGATGATACGTACTTTTGAGCAGTCTAAGCTTGAAGAGTTTGCCAAATACTCCAAAGTCCCCGTCATTAATGGTCTTACAGACAGCTACCACCCTGTACAACTTATGACAGATTACCTCACTATGATAGAGTTTGGTAAAGAGAAAAACCCAGTGGTTGCCTACGTGGGTGACGGAAACAACATGACGCACTCATGGCTTATGCTAGCAGCCAAACTAGGCTTTGAGCTTAGAGTTGCTACGCCTAAAGGGTATGAGTGTGACGAGGCTATCGTAGCTGAAGCCATGGAGTTTGCCAAAGAGAGTGGCGCCAAAATCACCTTTGGAAACGACCCTATTGAAGCAGTCAAAGGCTGTGATGTTGTAACAACTGACACATGGGTAAGTATGGGTCAAGAAAACGAAAAAGAGATACGCGTAAAAGCATTTGATGGCTACATCGTAGATGAAACACTCATGGGTCACGCAAAATCAGATGCTATATTCTTACACTGTCTTCCTGCCTACAGAGGCTACGAAGTAAGTGAAGAAACATTCGAGAAACACGCAGATGTTATATTTACAGAAGCAGAAAACAGACTCCATGCACAAAAAGGCGTAATGGTCTGGCTAGATGCAAAACGTAGTGAAGAGAGTTAAAAGTTAACAACTGTTATTTGTATTCCTTTATAATATTATAGGAATTTAGCAATACAACTACAAAAGGGAAATGACTTCTTGCGACAGCAGGGATTGCATTTTCTTTTTTTTGGTTCGTTTTCTTTCTTTGTTGCATCGACAAAGAAAAAAAATGAACAAGAAAAGTCCAAATCAAAAGGAAAACCTTTGAGTCAAATAGATTTTGAAAAGTTCAGCAAATACTCCAAACCAGGACCAAGATACACATCTTATCCTACTGCCCTAGAGTTTAAAGATGATTTTAAATATGATGATTACATCAAATACTTAGAGACTTCAATAGAGCAACTCTCTCTTTATGTACACCTACCATTTTGTAGATCTGCATGTTATTTCTGTGGATGTAACGTAGTCTTTACCTCTAAAGAAGAGAAGCTCTCTCAGTACATAGAGTACTTGAAAAAAGAGATAGACATCTTGGCAAAACACATAGACACTAAACGCGAAGTGATACAGTTTCACTTTGGTGGGGGAACACCTACCTATTACAAAGCCTTTGAGCTTGATGAGATAGTCTCTTACATCAAAAAAGCATTTCCTAACTGGAGTAAAGACGCAGAGATAAGCTGTGAGATAGACCCTCGTTTTTTCAATGAAGACCAGATGAAAGTCTTTCAAAAACACGGCTTTAACCGTATCAGCTTTGGTGTACAAGACCTTGATGACAAAGTGCAAAAAGAGATACACCGTGTACAACCGCTTGAGCTTACACAAAATGCTGTAACACTTGCTAGAAAATATGGCATCAACTCCATCAACACAGACTTCATCTATGGGCTGCCATACCAAGACTTGGAAACCTTCAAAAAGACACTTGAACTTTCAACTGTGCTTAACCCAGACAGAGTCGCTGTCTTTAACTATGCTCACGTGCCTTGGCTCATGAAAACACAGCGTAAGTTTGATGAAACTACACTACCTAGCCCAGATGAAAAACTCAAAATCTTCCAGTACACTATTGACTTTTTTGAAAACAAAGGCTATAAGATGGTAGGTATGGACCATTTCGCTAAACCTGAAGATGAGCTCTTTGGAGCCATAGCCAAAGGTGAGTTACATAGAAACTTCCAAGGTTACACTACCAAAGGTGGTGCTAATCTCGTAGGTATCGGACTTACAAGCATTGGTGAAGGCGCACGTTACTATGCACAAAATACCAAAGATATGAAAGTCTATGAAGCAGCACTTGATGAAGGAAAACTTCCTTTTGAAAGAGGTGTAAATCTAAGTGAAGATGACTATTTACGAAAAGCGGTTATCATGGAACTTATGGCGAACTTCTCCATAGACATGAAACGTGTCAACAAAGAGCATAACATCAAATTTGATGAATACTTTGCAGATGCACTCGATGAATTGCAAGAGTTTGTAAAAGCAGACCTCGTGACCATCACAGAAGACAAAATCACAGTAAGTACCACAGGTACCCTGCTGATAAGAAACATCGCCATGCCATTTGATGCCTACATGCACCAATATGGTGGAGATAAAAAAAGTTTTTCAAAGACAGTATAAAATTCAAGAGGAAACATGAGCAAAAAAATAGAAGACATCTTCAATTTCTCAGCAACAAGTGATGACTGTATCAAATGTGGAAAATGTATCCCCGTTTGTACCATCCACCAAGTAAACCCAGATGAGACAACCTCTCCTCGTGGTTTTATAGACCTGCTTGGCTCTTATCAAAGAGGTGACCTAGAACTCGATAAGAATGCCAAAAACATCTTTGAGTCTTGTTTTTTATGTACCAACTGTGTGGAAGTATGTCCAAACTCACTTGCTACGGACATGGTCATAGAGGAAGTACGTGCTGACATTGCCGAGAAATTTGGTATGCCACTCTTTAAAAAAGTAGCCTTTTATCTACTTGAACACCGTAAAGTCATGGACATCGTTATGAAATTTGGCTTTATGCTTAAGACCTGTGCCTTTAAAGCAGACGAAAACAAAGGTGGACTCATAGCACTATTTAGAATGCCTATGGTTAAAAAAGGAAGACTCATCCCCTCTATGCAAAAAATCAGTTTTTTAAATAGCTTTCCTGAAAATATACCTGCACCTAAACAAGAAGAGAAACCATTACGTGTAGCTATCTTTATAGGCTGTCTTGCCAACTATAACTATGGGGGTATCGGCGAAAGTCTGGTAGAGATACTCAAAGAACTTAATATTGATATCTTTATCCCAAAAGACCAGCTTTGTTGTGGTGCGCCTGCCTACTTTACAGGTGCTGTCAAATCTGTAGAGCGTATGACCAAAGCAAACATAGAGTACTTTGAAAGTTTTATGGATGAGTGTGATGCGATGCTCATCCCTGAGGCTACCTGTTCAGCTATGGTAAAACATGACTGGCAAGTCTTTTTCAAAAACCATGATATGCCAGAGTGGGAAGTACGTGCCAAAAAAGTGGCTGAAAAAATCCATATGGCTACAGAGTGGCTAGATGATAATACAGCACTTCAAGATGTTTTAAAAGCCAAAGGAAAGAAGTTTGATACACCTGTGACCTATCATGATCCGTGTCATGCTAGAAAAGTACAGGGTATTTACGAGCAACCTCGTAATTTACTTGCTCCTAACTATCCGATGGTGGAGATGTCAGACCCTAACAGATGTTGCGGATTTGGTGGTGTTACCATGCAAACAGAGAAGTTTCACTTTGCTGAGGCTGCAGGTAAACCAAAAGCAGCGATGATCAAAGAGACAAAAGCGACCTATGTCAGTGCTGAATGTTCTGCCTGTCGTGTACAACTCGCTGAAGCACTAAACAATGCAGACGTAGAGACAGTCTTTAAAAACCCTCTAGAGCTCATCGCAGAGGCACTAAAAGATTAATCAGATTATTACTCTTTCATGGGTACAAGCATAAAGATATTTTTACCCTCTTCATGCTTGTATCCCAACCTATATCCTAACTTCAACAAAATACTATCAACAATATAAAGCCCCAATCCAAACCCTGAACTTCTTTTTTCTGCTTGTGAAAAAGGTTCCGTATAGTATGTTAAAGGGTGTGGCAAGGCATCCCCTTTTGAGATAACTTGAATAATTTTACCTTCATTGGCAATCATCACACATTTATCATGTCCATATTTCATACCATTATCAATGAGATTTTTAATAACTAAAGTCATAAGTTTCTTGTCGGTAGTGAGTGCCAAATCTTGTATCTCTGTTTTGATACATGAACTTTGTGTCATGAGAAGTTCTTTACTCTCTTTACAAATATCACTGAGTGTCACATATTCAAAATTTGGTTCAAAACTTTGTGTGGTCACCCTCTCAATCTCCGCAAGTTCAGAAATAAGTTCATTCATACGTTCAAAGGCACGTACAAGTACCTTTTTTGTCCCCTCATCATCCATCATCTCCACCACAATGCGACCTTTGGTAATAGGCGTTTTAAGCTCGTGCATCAAGTTACGCATAAAAAGGTTTTTAGAGGTACTAAGCTCATTAATGTGTACAATGGCATCATCAAAACTCTTTGCAATTTTACCAATCTCATCATCATACAGGTAGGTAATACGTGTCTTCATATCACCTTTGGCAAATTTTTGTATCTGCTTGTGTAGAGTTTTAAGTGGATAGAGTTTTTTAAGTACTGCCAAATAGAGTAATAAAAGTAACCCGATCAAGAAAATACCCAAAGCAACAGCAATTTCAAAAAAGTAATTTTCTGGACGATTGTCCTGCAACATAAGGTTGTGTTCCATACGCTGTACATAGATATATTTCTTATCTTGCAGTTTAAATACCCTTACACGCCCTAAAGAAGAACCCCCAGAAAAGATAGTGACAGCTTTTGCTTCTATATCTTTTTTGAGTGCAGAAATATTTTCTTTTGCTACTTCTCTTACATGTAACTCCTTATAGAGTTTTTCCAATTTTTTATGATCGATATCTTGCTGTAAATTTGAAAGAAAAGTAATAGAAATCAACTGATACCGTTTATACTCTTCAATTTTATGTCTATCTTTATCCCACGATAAAAAGAGTAAAAAGGTTGCTATCAAAATAGCAATCGCCACAGAAAACAGAATATGAATAAACGTGGTTACGGAAAGGTTTTTCATTTAAACACGGTCAGTTAAAAGGTACCCTACACCACGTATAGGTTTAACATAGATATTGTCAGGATCAATTTTGGCTATCTTTTGTCGTATACGTGAGATAATAACATCAATATTTTTAATAGATGAATCATCATCAATATGTTCACTTTCATACAAAAGTTGCTCACGAGAGACCGAACCATTTTTATGTTGCAAAAGCATAAGCAAGACATCATACTCTGCGGCAGTGAGTTCTAAAGATTTCCCTTTAAAACGTATCTCTCTTGCTTTTGGATCTGCTTTAAATAACTCTTCTCTCTCAGGCTTTTTCTCTTCGACACTTGTAGTACGTCTCAAAATAGTTTTAATCCGTGTCACCAACTCTCTAGGATCATAAGGCTTAGGCATATAGTCATCTGCCCCTCTCTCCATACCTATCACTTTGTCAGTAATGTCATCACGTGCTGAAGAGATGATAATAGGAATATTTGAAATTTCACGTATTTTAGGAATAACCTCTAATCCATCCATCCCAGGAAGTGTCAAATCTAAAATAATCAAATCAAATTCATGCTGAGTAAGCAAGGAAAGACCAATATAAGGATCTTCTGCACCGATGACTTCCATGTCAAATTTAGTCAAATAATTGGTTAAAATAAGTGCCAGTTCCGGATCATCTTCTATAATGAGTATTTTAATGATGGTGTATCCTTTTTTTCTATTGTTTAAATTATCGTCAATTATGTTTAACCAGAGGTTAACCTATCTCACTATAGTCCAAATAGACCTTTGTTATCGCAATCAAAAATGAGGTAATTGCAGGACCGACAATCATACCCCAAAAGCCATAGGTACTCATACCTGCAAAAATAGAGAAGAAGATAATAATCGAGTTAATTTTAATTGTACTCTTTAAAAAATCTTCTTTAATAACCTTAATAATCATTGGCTTGATAATCGTATCTGCGATGATAGAAATCATCACCACTGAATAGGTTCCAATGATAATAGCAGTATGTGCATCAATTTTTGTCCAAACATACAAAGAAACAGGTGCCCAAACGATGATACCCCCTACAATAGGAATCAATGAAGCAAACCCGTAAATGACACCAAAAAGTAAGCCATTAAATCCAAAGGCTGCCATGATAATGCCAAAGAGAAAACCTTCAAAAATAGCTGTCACAATGATGGAATAAAAAACCACTTCCATCGTAGCAGAAACTTCTTGCATCATGCGTGCACCCTTGGCAGGAGAAACAGGCAACAATGATAAAATAATATCAAAAAATCGACTGCCATAATAGTTAATGAAAAAATAAAACACAACCACAAAAAAAGTATTTTTCATAAAGCCAAGCCCTGCACCACCTGCTAAAGTAAGGTAACTTGTTGACTTTTCTATATACAAAGCAATTTTGTCATCATTGAGATATTTTGCACCAAAATCTCTTAAAAAAGGGATATCATCAACATTGGACTGTGTAAAATGGATTGTCTCTTTAATCCCTGCACTATCTATTTGAGCAATATATCCTACACCTATAGTTGTTAAATAAATAATAGGAGCAAATAAGAGTAGCATCAGTAAAGTCGTGGAAATTGCTGCAGAAATATGTGCAGAATGTGTATAATCTACCAACTTTTTTGTAAGGTTAAACGTCGCCATAGTCAATAACATTGCAACAACCAAAGAGAGTAAAAAAGGTTTATAGACAGAATACGCCCCAATTATCCCAAGGACAAATAATGCTGTTATCATTAAAGAACTTTTACTCAGCAAACAGACCATCCTTTCCACCTAATTTAAAGTGTTCATAGGACTTTTGTGTAGCTATACGCCCACGTGCTGTACGTTCAATGTAGCCATTGGCTATCAGATAAGGCTCTAACACATCTTCTATCGTACCCTCATCTTCACTAAGTGCTGCACCTATAGTACTTAGTCCCATAGGTTTGTTTTTAGCAGAGACTAAAAGTTCAAGCAGTTGAATATCTTGCTCATCAAAACCAAGATTATTCACACCCAGTTGGTCTAAGGCGTATTTTGCTCTCTCTAAGCTTATTTCTTCCTCATCCAATACCTCAGCAAAATCACGAACACGTTTGAGTAAACGTAAGGCAATACGTGGGGTACCACGGCTACGTCTTGCCATTTCAGTTGCTGCCTCTTTTTGCGCTATTTTTTCCAATTTATGGGAGGCTTGTGTCACAATTTTGGCTAGCTCTTCAGGTGTATAAAACTGCATTCTAAAGTGCATTCCAAAACGTTCACGTAGTGGGTTAGAAAGCATCCCTGCTCTAGTTGTTGCACCTATAAGTGTGAAACGTGGCAGGTCAATTTTCACTGTCTGTGCCGCAGGCCCAGAACCGATGATGATATCTAGCCTAAAATCTTCCATCGCAGGGTAAAGTATCTCCTCAATCGCTGGACTCATTCGGTGAATTTCATCAATAAAAAGTATATCACCCTCTTCTATATTGGTAAGCAGAGCTGCCAAATCCCCTGCTTTTTCTATCATAGGAGCAGCAGTGGTTTTAATATTCGCTCCCATTTCTGATGAGATAATATTTGCAATTGTTGTCTTACCAAGACCTGGAGGGCCAAAAAACAAAATATGGTCTAAGGCCTCTTCTCTTTTTTTACTTGCCTCAATGAAAACTTTGAGGTTCTTCTTTATCTTCTCTTGACCGATATATTCATCCCATGAACTTGGACGAAGTGTCACTTCATACGAAGCCTCTTCATCAAAACGTTCTATCTCAACCATGCGCTCCATTAATACGTAGTTTCCTCTGAAGGGAACTCTCTGGATTTCACATCATTTCGATAGTTTTCTAAACCTTGACGTATCTGTTTTGCACCATCCATGTATTGTTTCACAAATTTTGGCTTGAAGGCTTCAAAGAAACCAAACATATCAGACCAAACAAGCACTTGCCCATCTGTCACATTTCCTGCACCAATACCAATGGTTGGTATAGATACTGCATCAGTAATAGCTTTGGCTGCTTCTTTTTTTACACCTTCTACAACAATAGCAAATGCACCAGCTTTTTCTAATGCTAGAGCATCCTCCACGAGTGACGCAATATCTTCTGCATCTTTCCCACGTATCTTGTATCCACCATCACTACGTAAAAACTGTGGCATTAACCCTATGTGTCCTAGTACAGCTATAGAATTTTGTGTAAGTGCTTCTACAATATGTGAACGCTCTTTACCACCCTCTATCTTCACTGCCTGTGCATTGGTTTCCTGATAACAACGTGTAGCATTCTTAACAGCCAATTCAGGATTGGTGTAAGAGCCAAAAGGCATATCTAAAACAATTAAAGGGAGTTTGGCACCATTACAAACTGCCTGTGTATGATAAATCATCTGATCCATCGTTGCACTTAGTGTGTCCTCTTTACCAAGAAAACTCATATTGAGACTGTCACCTACAAGTATCATCTCTACTTCACCATCAAAAAGCTGTGCAAAAAGTGCATCATAGGCTGTAACCATGGTAATAGGTTCAACACCTTTCATCTTTGCAATCGTTGTTAAAGTGACTTTTTTATCTATTTTTGGGGTATGAATACTCATAATTTTCTTTTAATCCTACGTGGCAAATCTATATTTTTACTCATTTTATCATATAATATTGAAATTAAATCTATTTCAGATAAAAAGAGTCTCTATTGAATAAAAAATTAGTCGCATATATCACCACAGGTTTCCCATCTTTAGAATTTACAGTTGATGCTGCTTTGGCACTAGCTGAAGCAGGCGTAGATACCATTGAACTTGGTATGCCCTTCTCTGACCCTGTAGCAGATGGACCTGTCATCGAAGCAGCCAATTTAAAAGCCTTACAAAATGGTTTTAAACTGAATCATCTCTTTGAGGCTTCTGCAAAGATAGCACCCCATATCGATACACTCTGGATGGGTTACTTTAATCCTTTCTATCATAAAGGCATGGATCACTTTATAGCCAAAGCAAATGAAGTGGGTGTCAATGGATTTATCATCCCTGATTTACCTTTGGAAGAGGGTGCACAGTACAAACCCAGTGTAGAAGCTGCGGGACTTAGTCTCATTGACTTTATCGCACCTACAGACTCTGAGGCACGTATAAAAGAGATAGTCACCGATGCAAAAAAATTCATCTATCTTGTTGCCTATGCAGGTATCACGGGTGCAGGAAAGAGTGAAGATTTACAGCCTATAATTACAAATATTAAAAAATACTCACAGACTCCTGTCTATGTAGGTTTTGGTGTAGACCAAAATACGGCTAAAGAAAAAGCACAAGGTGTTGATGGTGTGATAGTCGGGTCTGCCTTTGTAAAAGTTTTACTCGATGAATCACTCACTAATACACAAAAAATAACTAAAATCTCTACTATTGCAAAAGAGATTAAAGAAAAAATAAACAGTTAATCCGTTTAGAGTATAATACTCCTAATTAATAGACTTCTTGCATAACTCTATATTTTGTAAATATTATTTAGTGTGCATTAGATTTTGTTAAATAGACTCGAAGTCCTAGCCTTAGCTAAGTCAATAGACTATTTAATGAAAGGTGATGTGCAATAAATCATATAGACATTTATATAGTTTTGAAAGAAGTCTAATACTTAGGAATCTATTTATGGAACATTTTGTATGGAATATTGATCCTACACTTCTTCACTTAGGACCACTTCAACTACGTTGGTATGGCCTTTTATTTGTAGGTTCTTTTTTCCTTGGTCTTATGATACTGCAATGGATTTATAAACGTGAGGGTAAAAATCCTGATGAATTAGATAATTTTCTTATTTATGTCCTTGTAGGTACAGTTATTGGGGCGAGACTCATGCACTGTTTTGCCTACGAACCAGAATTTTACCTCTCTCATCCATTAGAAATATTTAAAGTATGGAAAGGTGGACTTGCCAGTCATGGTGGACTTATTGGTGTAGTTACAGCACTCTACTTCTTTGCTAAACGTTACAACCAATCTTTTTGGTGGCTACTCTCACGTGTCACGATGCCAGGAGCACTTACCGCAGCTTTTGTACGTTTTGGAAACCTTTTTAACTCCGAAATACTAGGTTTACCGTCAGACAAACCATGGGCGATTATCTTTGAACGTGTAGATATGGTGCCACGTCACCCTGTCCAGCTTTACGAAGCATTTTCATATCTTTTCCTACTGCTTATTTTAGTTACTGTATATCGTAAAGTTTCTAGCACGTTTGCTACTAAAATACTTCCAGGTATTTTCTTTACCTATATGTTTGCTGTACGTTTTCTACTCGAATACACAAAAACACGTCAAGCAGACTACACAACAGACCTGCCTTTTACCACAGGTCAAATGTTAAGCGTACCTTTTATTATACTTGGTATAGTGTGGATTATATGGGCATTTATAACCAAAGATAAAGACGTTCAAAAGGGATAAAATATGACAAAAGCCATGCAAAATACTACTAAAAAGTACGCACTTGGTATTGACATTGGTTCCACCACGGTCAAATATGTTGTCTGCGATGACAACTTCACCATTGTTGCCAAAGCTTACACTGCACATGATACAAAACAAGCACCCACACTCTTAAGACTTCTTGAAGAACTCTCCGAGACCCACCCAGATATTTACAATAACATAGATAAATCTTACATTACAGGTTCTGGTGCCACTCGCATTGCTCCAACGATTAATGCCCGTTTTGTCCAAGAGGTCAATGCGGTAGTCCTTGCAGTTGAGCATAACCACCCAGACGTAAGAGCCGTCATAGAACTCGGTGGTCAAGATGCAAAAATCATCCACTTTAAACAGAGTGAAGATGGTAAAAAATCTGTACTCACTTCTATGAATGACAAATGTGCATCTGGAACTGGTGCCACCATAGAAAAATGTACGATGAAAGTAGGTATGGAAGCAGAAGATGTACAAAAACTCACCTTCCAAACAGACAAGCTTCACCATGTTGCAGCAAAATGTGGGGTTTTTGCTGAAACAGACATCGTAAACCTTGTAAAAACTTCAGTACCAAGTGATGAAATTATGAACTCTCTAGCAGATGCTATTGTGATGCAAAATCTTACGGTACTGACAAGAGGTAATACCCTCATGCCAAATGTCCTACTCCTTGGAGGACCTAACACTTACCTACCATTTTTACAAGAGTGTTGGCGTATGCGTATTGCTGAGATTTGGGATGAACGTGGCGTAGCGTATGATAAAGAGAATATTGACAAACTTGTCAATGTCCCTGACAATGCACAGTACTATGCAGCACTAGGAGCTATCATCTTTGGTGAAGGCGAAGCAAACAACGATAAACCCTTTGCTGGACTCATACAACTCAAAACCATGGTAGACACAGGAGGAACCACCAACAATGACAACAACGATGCCCCTCTTGTCAACTCCCCTGAAGAGCTACAAGCCTTTAAAGATGTCTATGCCATTAAACCTTTTGTGCCTCCAGTTCTTACTGAAAAAACTACCTGTTTTTTAGGTATAGATGGAGGTTCTACTTCTTCTAAAGCAGTGCTCTGTGATGAAAAGGGAGAGTTACTTTTAAAAGTCTACCAACTCTCTAAGGGTAACCCTATAGAAGATACGTTGGAACTCTTAGAAAAAATACAAGAACAAGACCCTCATAGATACTATGATGTTAAAGGACTTGGTGTCACTGGATATGCAGCAGATGTCCTTGGTGGTGCACTTAATGCCGATGCGAACATCATCGAAACCATCGCCCACATGAAGTCAGCGCAACTTGCTTTTGGTGAAAGTATCAATGTTATTTGTGACATTGGTGGACAAGACATCAAAGTGCTCTTTATGGAAAATGGCATGATGAAAAACTTCCGTCTTTCTAACCAATGTTCTGCAGGAAATGGAACATTGCTTCAATCTATGGCAAAACAGTTCGGAGTACCCGTAGAAGGTTTTGCAGATGTTGCTTTTGAAGCCAAACAAGCCCCTATGTTTAACTATGGCTGTGCAGTCTTCTTAGACACAGACAGAGTCAACTTTCAAAAAGAAGGTTACACCAAAGAAGAACTCTTTGCTGGTATCTCTAAAGTCTTACCTAAAAATGTCTGGCAGTATGTGGTGCAAGCACCTAACCTTGCAGCTTTTGGAGACCATTTTGTCCTACAAGGTGGTACCCAATACAATCAAGCAGCTCTCAAAGCCCAAGTAGACTACATCAAAGCCCACGTTCCTAATGCTCGAGTAGATGTACACCCTCACCCAGGTGAAGCAGGTGCCTATGGGGCAGCCATAGAAGCAAAAGATGTTGTAGCCAGACGCGGATATGCCACATTCTCTGGTATGGAAGAAGCCTTACAAATGACCTATACTTCAAAAACAGATGAAAGTACACGTTGTCACTTCTGTAACATTAACTGTTCTCGTACCTTTATAGACACCAAAACTCCTAGTTCTAAGTCAGTACGGTACATCGCTGGGTTCTCATGTGAAGAAGGTACTGTAGAGTCACATGAGGCACTTAAAGTACTTAAAGATTCACGGAAAGATTTACAAAAAAAGATTCCAAACCTTGTAAAAAAAGAGTCTACTGAACTCTTTAAATCTAATTTTACTTTAGAAAAATTTCCAAGCAAAGAGACAAAAGTAACAGAGCAACAAGTCAAAGTGACGCTTAGAGGATGGGGACCTACACTACGAAAACAAGTCACAAGAAATTTCAAAGTGAGTTCTTCTGAAGACAAAGCCTATAGACGTAAACTCAAAGTTGCCATCCCTAAAGTACTTAATATTTATTCACTCGCACCTTTTTTACGTACCTATCTTGAAGCACTTGAGATTAGTCCGAACAACATCATCTTCTCTGACTTCTCTAATGAAGATATGTACCTTGAAGGTGCCAAATATGGTTCTGTAGATTCCTGTTACCCAGCCAAAGTAGCACAGTCTCATGTTTATGCCCTACTGTATGAAAAGAAATTTGCACGTAAAGCCTTTGAGTATCTATGGTTTCCTGCGGTTACTGAACTACCAGGCTATGTGAAACATACGATGGGTCAAACTTCTTGTCCTATCATCTCTGGTACACCTAAGGTTGTTTACTCTGCCTTTACCAAAGAGAAAAACCTCTTTGAAGAGAAAAATGTGGACTATGTCGAAGAGCCACTTAACTTTGACAACAAAGACCTACTCAAAAAACAACTCTTTGCAACATGGAAAAACCGCCTTCGTGTCACAGAAGATGAAAGCAACTGGGCAGTAGAACAGGCATGGAAAGCACTGGATAAAAATGATGCAGAGATCATGGCTGAGGGTAGAGAAATACTGGATAACGCCGTAGCCAATGACGAAGTTGTCATCTTACTCTTGGGTCGTCCTTACCACTCTGATCCGGGTATGAACCATGAAGTTTTAGACGAGTTCCAAAGTCTAGGATTTAAAACCCTCTCTATGCGTGCCATCCCAAAAGATGAAGCCTATCTTTCACAATACTTTGGAGAAGATCTTAAGCAAGAGCGTGTTACATCTGCTTATTACATTCGTGATGTTTGGGCAGAGAACTACTCTACTAACTCTGCACAAAAAGTCTGGGCAGCCAAGTTTGCTGCACGCCACCCCAATGTCGCAGTGCTTGATTTAAGTTCTTTCAAGTGTGGACATGACGCACCAACCTACTCCATTATCGATAAGATATTAGGCGCTTCACGTACCCCACACCTGACACTGCATGACATCGATGCCAACAAACCTGGTGGGTCTATCAAAATTCGTGTAAAAACTTTTGCATATACTCTAGAACAATACAAAAGAACACTGACAAACAAAAACAACCAATCTACCGATGAAGGAGTCTTAGTATGAGCGTAGCATGCAGTACCGTCAAAATGACGGATAAGAATGGTGACTTAAACTTCTTAGGTCAAGAAGCCACACAATGGCGTGATGTACCTAACGAACCCATAGAGTATGCACCTAAAAAAGAGACGATTATGCTTGTGGGTGGACTTACCATACTCCAGGACAGACTAGTCGAGACTGCACTGAACTCCATAGGTGAACATTTTGTAGCACTCCCTAACCCTGACTTCGAATCTTTCCAAAAAGGAAAAGCTTTTGGGAACAGAGGACAATGTAACCCTACCTATTTTACTGTAGGAAATCTCGTAAAATATCTACAAAATCTACGTGATGAAAAAGGGCTTATAGAAAAAGAGATAGTCAAAAAATATGTCTTTGTTACTGCTGGAGGTTGTGGGCCTTGTCGTTTTGGTATGTATATTACAGAGTACAAAAAAGCGCTGCGTGATGCAGGGTTTGATGGTTTTCGTATTACCTCTTTTGAGCATGACAAAGGTATTTTTCAAGAGTCTGATGAAGAGAGTCTTCTTAACCTAAGTCCAAAATTTTTCATTACGCTTGTCAAAGCAATAATTATAGGGGATATTCTCAATATTTTAGGCTATAAAATGCGCCCTTATGAGATAGAAGTCGGGGATACGGATAAAGCAATGGAAATATGTCGTCTCATCATCTCAGAAGCTTTTGAGCAGAAAAAGAACCTCACCAAAGCACTTTGGTCATGCCGTCAAATCTTGGCAGAAGTAAAACTCAACCGTTTACAGCCAAAAGCCAAAGTACTTGTTATGGGTGAGTTCTGGGCTGCGATGACTGAGGGTGATGGCAACTACAATCTTCATAGATTTTTAGAGGCAGAAGGTGCAGAGTGTATCCCTCAACCCATTCTTAACAGGCTGATGTTAAGTATTTGGGAAGCAGAACACAAACTGCATAAACAAGAGGAACTTGCTGTAAATAGTGACAAAAAAATAGACTTTTCAAATGTTAAAAGCCGACTCATGATAAAACTTGCCAAAACAGCTGTTAAAACGCACTTTAACATCTATGCCAAAGCCATAGGTCTGCATGACTATGAAATCCCAAATATGGAGAAGCTGGCTGCCCTCTCTGAAAAGTATTATACCCTTGACTGCGAAGGAGGAGAAGGACACTTGGAAGTGGCTCACCTCATAGAGTCAGTCAAAGACAATCTTTCACATCTTACGATTTCGGTTAAACCTTTTGGGTGTATGCCAAGTTCAGCAGTAAGCGATGGTGTACAGTCACTTGTAACCAACCGTTTCCCCTCTGCAAACTTTTTAAGTGTTGAGACATCAGGGGAAGGCGCTGCAAACTTCTACAGCCGTGTACAGATGGCATTGTTTAAAGCGAAACAGTCTGCAAAAGAGGAATTTGAAGCCCTTGAGGTTCCAGAACATATCCCTGAAAAAGTACACAATTATCTCTACCAACCACATAATGACAAAGCAGGATCTGCTGCAAAGTTAGTAGCAAGTTTGGGAGTTTAAGCCTCTTCCATCTTGTGTACTACTTGTGCCAAAGTCTCTTCATCATCTATTTCCAACTCTTCGAGTAATCCGGCATTTTCATCTCTAAAAAGATCTAAGTTTATCTCATCTTCGCTTTTTACGACTACACAGGTTATTACAGCATCACCCGTGATGTTAACTGCAGTACATACCATGTCAAGCAGTCTGTCAACACCCAAGATAAGCCCTATCCCTTCTACAGGAAGTCCTACTTGCACAAAGACCATAGAGAGCATTATCAGCCCAACACCAGGTACACCTGCGGTTCCTATGGAAGCCAATACAGACATGAGTATCACGGTCAAGTAGCCACTTATCCCTAACTCTACACCATAGACATTGGCTATGAAAACTGTAGCAACTCCTTGCATGATTGCTGTACCATCCATGTTAATTGTTGCACCAAAAGGCACAGTAAAAGAGGCAACAGAGTTGTCAACACCCATGCGTTTGGTTACAGAGCGTAAAGTTACAGGAATCGTTGCATTGGACGATGCTGTAGAAAATGCAAAAACCTGTGCATCGCGTATCTTTTTTAAAAACATTTTTGGGCTGAGTTTGGAAAGAAGTTTTAAAAGTATCATCAAGGTTCCAAAAAGATGTAGCAACAAAGCCATAATCACCACCACGACATAGACTGCCAACTGACCTAACAAATCAAACCCTAACTCGGCGATTGCTTTAGCCAACAGAGCAAAGACTGCATAAGGTGCAACAGCCATGATGATGTTGACCATATTCATCATTGCCTCATTCATCACCTCGACACCCTCGACAATAGACTTCGCTTTCGTACCTACCATCAACAATGAGATACCCAACAAAATAGTAAAAAAGATAATCTGAAGCATGTTATCCGAAGCAAAAGCTTCTATCACATTGGAAGGGATGATATTGATAAGCACATCAGAGAGTGGTGGTGCTTCTTTGGCTGTAAAACCAGATGTTGGGGCATGAGATGTATTGAAAAAAGGGATAATAACAGATGCCAGACTTATTGCCATGGCTATAGCAAGCGCTGTGGTCATCATGTAGAGCACAAAAGATTTAGCACCAACCTTACCAAGCTTTGATATATCACCAATACCAAAAACACCCGAAATCAATGAGAAAAAGACCAAAGGTACTACAAGCATTTTAAGTGCAGTGATAAACATTTTTCCCACCACATAAAACAGACCACCCACCACATATTCATGGGTAAACGTACCCTCGGCATTCAGTCCTGCCATGTTAATGATTAATCCAACTATAATCCCTAAAAACATTGCCCATAGCACTTTAGCTGTAAGTGTCATCTTTTTCCCTCATGTCATAATAAAAGGTATTATAACCAAAAGTATTATGTTGCTGACTAGTAATTTATATCATTTCATAGCATATTTTATCAGTAGTTGTTCTATCTCATTTGAGGGTAGTGGTTTGCTATAGTAATACCCCTGTCCAACAGTACAACCCTTATCCAGTAGAAAATCTCTTTGTACTTCATTTTCTATACCCTCTGCAACCACTTCTAAACGAAGACTCTCAGACAATGCCAAAACAGTTTGTACAATAGCAACAGCATCTTCATCGTTTGGAATATCTGAGATAAATGATCTGTCAATTTTTAATGTTGTAATAGGCAAACTTTTTAACTGCGACAAAGAGGAGTACCCTGTACCAAAATCATCAATAGCCACAGAAATACCCAATGCGTGTAACTTCTCTAAGATTGCAATAACACTGTCTGGATTCTTCATCACTTCTGTTTCTGTGATTTCAAGTTCCAACCACTTCACATCAAAATCATAATTTTTTAAGTTTTGATATATTTTTTCTTCCAATTGAGGATATTCAAGTTCCTGCATACTCATATTAAGTGCAAGAACACCTGGATTGAGCCCCTCCTTATACCACTGGCTTACTTGATTCATTGCCTCTTGCATCACCCAAAAATCAAGTTCTACTATGAGTCCTGTCTTTTCAGAAAGAGGTATAAACACATCTGGGAATAAAAGTCCAACCACAGGATGTCTCCAACGTACCAATGCTTCTAACCCAACGATTTCTCCTGTTTGCATATTTATTTGTGGTTGGTAATAGACGTCAAAATCTCCATTCTTGATACTCTCTCGAAGATCTTTTTCCATCATAAGATGCTCATACGCTTTGTCTGTCATTTCACTAGTGTAAAATTGGAAATAACTGCTACTATTTTCTTTGGCTTGATACATCGCTGTATCTGCAAATTTCACCAAGTTGTCTGCATCATGGCCATCTATTGGTGCACGGCTAATCCAAATACTTGCAGATGTATATAACGTATAATGATCAATATACACTGGCTCTTCTATCACCTGTAAAATCTCTTCAATATGTTGCAATATATCATTATGCTGTCTGATATGATTAAGCATAACAAGAAATTCATCTCCACCCAAACGTGCGGCAATATTGTCATCTTTTATAATATTTTTTAGTCTTTCGCCTATCACGGTAAGCACTTTATCACCTATGGCATGTCCTAGTGAATCATTGATCTTTTTAAATCTATCTAAATCGATAAACAGTAATGCCAACTCTTCGTCATCTTGCATCGTACTCAGTGATTCTTTTAATTCTTTTACAAATAACGTACGGTTAGGTAAACCTGTGAGCATGTCATGATGTGCTTGATAATACAATATATTTTTTTGCCTAGAAAGCTCAAATTCCATCTCTTTTCTATCTGATATATCACGACAGACTAGGTAAATCATCTCTCGACCATTAAGGACAATACTTGTAAAAATAACTTCTGCCCAGAAGAGTGTCTGGTTCTCTTTTTTCAGTAACCACTCTCCTTGTACTTCTTTTTTCTCTTTTAATGACTGATCACGCATACGATACATTTTTTCTAAAGAAGAACTACCATCAGGCTGAAGTATTGGAAATATTCTACGTATACTCGCAGTAAGGAAAGCCTCCTTACTTTTATACTCAAAAAGATCTACTATTTGTTGATTGACTTGAAAAAAAGTATCATAATCAATGAGTAAAATACCATCGGGTGACTTGTTGAAAAGTAGTTCAAAGGTATCTTTTTCCTTACGTAAAATCTCTTCTTCCATCGCTTCATTGGCTGTTGTATTTGCCAGATGAATTAAGGCATTGACCGAAGTCCCTACAAGTTGAGACTCTTGATGCATCTCAATATCTTCTGTCTGCACCCTCTTTTTTTCTCTTAGAGAGATCATCGTCATTGTTTGATTGAGTAACTTTTTCTTTTCTGCTGAAAAAAACTCCCCATAGGTATAAAATCCAACAGTAGGTGCTAACTCCTGCAAAGGTAGGGTCTCTTTATCTATATCTTCTGGCATAAAATGTCGGCGTGCCATACATGAATAGACAAAAATAGCTTCTGGAACATGGGCTTTCATATGTTGCCATACATCTTTTGAACGTTCTAAAATATCAACAGGATCTCCATATCCAAGTTGTACCTTATCGCCCTCTTTTAGGTTACCTGCAAAACTTAAAGAACCATCATCATGCTTGATGAGTACAGCTCTTGCAACATCTATCCCCTCTTCTTTCATAATAAGTGGAAATTCTATGCCAATAGCAGGTAAGCCTTTTGCCATCTCTTCACCCAAATAATGTATATAAGTCTCAACTGCCGTCCTATTATCAATGGTATAGACACGGTTAGCTTCCACATGTGTCAATGTCAATGCTTTACCAATACGGCGCCAGCTAAAGCTATAGTCATTCTTAACATCAAGTTGTCTACTATGCAGTGCCACACATACCGCACCATTATCTGAGATGAAATTTTTTGTAAACACATACGTTTTACGAAATGTAGCATTGTCACCCGCCAAGCCACCTGCAACTATAATGCTCTTATCAATTGCATTAATACCCTCTAAAAAAGCTTCTCCATTACTATGAAGTCCATCTGCAAAGGCTATCAATAACTTTGTATCATCCTCTATCAATGTCTGGGCCAAATATTTTCCAGAATAATAACCATTTTCTTGATGTTGTGTTGACGCAACAGTAAGTCTTGTATATTCAAACTCTGTAAAACTTATAATGGTTTTATGTGTTGATACTTGTCCATTCATAATTTCACCATCGGTTGTAGAACCTATGATGATAGCATTTGGAAGAAAACTTATGATATTTTCTAATACTTCTTGAATATATTTTTTATCATTAATACCTGTAAAAACCTGTATAAGCAAAGTGTCACTATTTGAAATATTGTGAGTATGTATAAAAGAATCCAAGCCAAAAAAATCTTCATAATACATATTGAGAGTGCGCATTCAAATTAACCTTTATAAAAGTAACATATCGTGCATCCCCAAACACGTCTTCTAAATTTTTACTCTATATGCACTTTGCATATTAGTTAAGTGGGCTAGTCGGTTAACTCCTCCTTGTTCCATTTATAACCATAAGTAACATTTTTCTCAGTTACAGGAGCCGTTGAAACGGCTTGCGCTAGAAGTCTTCTAAATACAAGACCTCTGTGTTTTGATAATCTACGATTA
>VCAW01000189.1 GCA_013607775.1 Campylobacterota bacterium
GACATTCATTATTATACTTGATGAGATAGCTAAAATTGAAGATATTGTAAATAGGAATGAAGACTTAGTGAGTATCATCGCTGTATTGCAGGATGTTACTCAGAAAATGCTTGGATTTAGGTGCGAAAGTTAAGTTAATAAACTTAAACCGAAAAGTCCATAACTTTACGAAGACCCATTAATAATTGTTTACGCATCAATCTCTTGCAATTCCACCTCATACTTCGCCACTATCTCTTCATCTATCTCAGAAGCAATCTCCAACTTTTCAAACAAAGCATCTATCTCTTGTTGTACTAATCCAACCTCTTTAGAGTATTCCATAATGGCATCATTGTCACCCTTGTTAGAGGCTTGCGTTAAAATCTCATTCTTCTTTGCCATTTCAACTTCTAACTTCTCTATCTTCTCTTCACACTCTTTGATCTCTTTGGTGTAAGGCTTACGCTCTTCATTACGCTCTTTTGTCACAGCCTTACGAAGCTTTTTACGCTCTTTGTAGTCTATCTTAGGTTTTTTCTTTTTAGGTTTGGCATTACCCTCTTCCTCTTCCCAGCCTATCTTCTCTAAGAAGTCTGCATACGTCCCATCAAAGTACTCAGCCCCACCCTTATGGAATATGATGAGTGCATCTGCAAGTCTATGTAATAACATCTCCGAGTGTGTTACCATAATGAGAGAACCCTCAAACGCATCGATGGCATCTGCGAGTGCATCTATAGACTGCATATCAAGGTGGTTGGTAGGTTCATCGAGGAAGAGTAAGTTCGCAGGAGTGGCGATAATCTTCCCTAACATTACCCTGCTTCTCTCTCCACCAGAAAGGACGTCTATCTTCTTGTCTCCCAATTCACCAGAGAACATCATACGTCCAGCAATATTACGCGCCTGAGGTATCCCTACCTCTTTAGACATAGACGCTATCTCTTCTACAATGGTCACCTTGGTATTGAGTCTTTCAATGTTTGTCTGTCCAAAGTGTGCAAACTGCGTAGAGGGATGAAACTCTAGGCTACCTTGCTGCTCTTTCATCTCACCCGCTATGTAGTTAAGAAGTGTAGATTTACCCTTACCATTTTTACCGATAATCGCAAGTCTTTTACCCTTCTCCATCGCAAAGGTAATGTTTTGAAACAGAGGTTCCTCAGGGTTGTACCCAAAGCCCAGTTCATTCGCGCGAAAAAGTATCTTAGCCGGGGTATCTTTGTAGTTAAAGTTAAAAGAGAGGTTGGTATCGGTTGCCAAATCATCCATCTCTTCCATCTTGTCTAACTCTTTTTGTTTAGACTGTGCAAGCGCTGCTGTAGAAGCTCTTGCCTTGTTTCGTGCTACAAACTCTTCAAGTTCTTTACGTTTTTTATCTTGATTGGCTTTAGTCTTCTCATGCGTTTCATCTGCAAGTTCAAGTGTCCCATAGTATTTATAGCTATCGCCACTTACCAAGTGCAAACCTTTACGCTGTACACCCATCGTATGTGTCGTCACAGAATCCATAAAGTCTCTATCGTGTGTGATAAGTATCACTTCACCATCAAACTCTTTAATGAACCCTCTAAGCCAACGTAAAGAGAGGATGTCAAGGTAGTTGGTAGGCTCATCGAGTAGAAGCATGTTTGGTTCAGTCGCCAAAAGTTTTACAAGGTTAATACGTATCTGGAATCCACCCGAAAAACTTAAAGGGTCTTTATCTAAGTCTGCTTCTGTAAATCCTAGCCCAAAAAGAAGCTTCTCTATCTTGTAAAAGTTCCACTGCTCATCTTCTGGCAAAACCAATGCACACTCTTCACGTACTGTAGGCTCGGTAAATACAAGATGCTGTTTGAGCGTTCCTATACGATAATTTTTAGGAATACTGATGGATCCATTGTCATAAGGCTCTTCGCCTAGTATCATCTTGAAAAGTGTCGATTTTCCAGACCCATTACGCCCCACAAAACCTATCTTCTGTTGCGGTTGCATTTTAAAGTTTACATCATCAAAGAGAGTTTGTCCACCGAAGCTTTTAGAGAGGTTTGTAAGTTGTATCATATAGTCGTTCCATCATATCAATATTTTTTGGAATTATAGCAGAAAGTGTTATGTTTCTTTTTATATACCTATATTCAATTACAAGGAAGTATGGTACCTAAGCCCCACATGCTCCACCAAACCCATCTTCCATCACAGTTCCACCACCAGAAGCAATGCTCTCTTTATCTGCTATCTTCACACCATTATGTATAATGCTGTATGTGATTTTCACAGAGTCACGTACCGAATTTACTGTCGTACAGTAACTCTCCAATGAAGCCAAAATATAACGCTTCGCTTTTATACCATCAAAAGATCCCTCAAAATCGTAGATAATATGCATCGCAGCCAACTTCATAGGCACCTCCATCTGACGCTCTATCTCAGCACTTACCTTATAGTTACTCACGATGTACCCATCTTTCTCCGCCATCATCACAAGGTCTATCCCTGTACACCCTATAATCCCTGTCGCGAAGTACTCCACAGGCGTTATCTCTTTACAGTCCAAAATATAAGAAGACTTAATTGTGTTTGCCTTAAATTTCTTTTCACCCAAATACTCTACCGACACATTCATACTACATCCTCATTTTTTGCAACATTATAGCATAGGGTATAATAGTATAAAAGAAAATTGGAAATGTATGCAAACGTATGACGTCACCATCATCGGAGCAGGTATCGCAGGTGCTGGCGTAGCTGAATTACTCTCTTCCAAGAATTACTCTTGTTTAGTTCTAGAACAGTTTTCAGAGCCTGCTTGTGGCACTTCTAGTAAATCATCTAAGCTCATACATGGTGGATTACGTTACTTGGAAAACTTTGAATTTGGGTTAGTTAAAGAGTCTTTAGAAGAGAGAGCCTACCTTGTGGAACATCTCCCAAAACTCGTACAGCTAAAATCATTTTACATCCCCCTCTACACCCACAGCTTTAGAAAACCGTGGATGGTTTTCATAGGATTAAGCATCTACTCACTTTTCTCATGGCGAAAATTTTCTTCTATACCTAAAAGTAAATGGAAAGATTTAGATATCCAAACAAAAAACCTTCTCAAAGTCTATGCATACAAAGACGGTGTCACAGATGACAAAGCTCTCACCACCCATGTACTCAACACCTGTGACTGTACTGTATCATTTAATGCCACTGTGAAAAAGATAGAAGATTTTAAAACCCACTGTATTATAAGTTATCAAAAAGAAGGTATCTCCCATCAAGCCACTTCAAAAGTAGTCATCAACGCTGCAGGCTCTTGGGTCAATGAAGTATTAAACCTCTGTACATCCAAACCAGAGACCCTACCCATAGATTTAGTCCTTGGTTCTCACATCTTGGTAGACACCCAAATAGACCGCATCTATTACATCGAAGCTAAAGACAAAAGAGCCATTTTCGTACGTCCTTACCACAACGGTACACTCATCGGTACGACCGAAGTACCTGTCAGTCATCCCCAAGCACATACCAAAGTCCCAGCTTCTGACATTGTCTACCTCTTAGATCACTTCAATCACTACTTCAAAACACAAATCACCACAGCCAATATCATAGAGTCTTTTGCAGGCTTGCGTGTCTTACCTGGAGACAACAAAGATGCCTTCAAAAAGTCCAGAGAAGTACAAATCCACCACGATAAAATCAACGCACCCAATGTCTACAGCATCTACGGTGGAAAACTGACGACTTTCAGGTCTACTGCCCGAAAAGTATTTAAAAAAATAAAGGCTAAACTATGACCCAACTTATCTTCGTCCTAGACCCCATGTGTTCATGGTGCTGGAGTTTTCACCCTGTCATCGAAGCACTTCGCAAAGAATATGCAGACCGCTACACCTTTTCTCTCACTATGGGTGGTTTACGCACCACCGGACAAATGGAGTGGAACACACAAAGCAAAGCCTATCTTGCTTCTGCATGGGATAGCGTAGCCAATACTACCAAACAACCTTTCAACATATCGCTACTCAACCGTACACACTTCGACTACAACACCTACCCTGCATGCAAAGCTGTCATCACCATACGAGAACTCTACGGCGAAGATGCCGCTTTTGCTTACTTGGGAGCCATACAAAAGGCTTTTTACGTAGACGGGGCAGACATCACCACCCTAGAAACCCTCACCCACTACGTCACACAAGACAAAGAAGCCTTCCAAACTTTCTACCAAAGCGACCGAGCCGAACTCCTCATGCAACATGACTTCTCAAAAGCACGCTCCATGGGAGCCAACGCCTTCCCCTCCACCGTAAAGATAGACGAAGATGGACATATGGTCTGCATAAACGGATACAAACGTTTAGAAGATATTTTAAAGATATTTAACATAATATTTTTTATCAGAATATCATTCATGTTTTTACTCCTCAAACTTTCTATTCTGCTCAATATAATAATCTACCAAATACTCAATACTTGGAGTAATATAATCACCATCATAGAACTTAACCATCATACTGTTAAATTCTAATCTATCTTTAGCTTTAATGTTAAGGATGGGGTATCCAGCTTCAATAAGAATACCATTCATCATAAGTCTTGATGTTCTTTTGTTACCATCATAAAAAAATTGACACTTAGCACCAAAGAGAAACATTGTTATAGCTTTTATGATTGGATGATGAATTTTTTTAATCTCTTCCATTCCCTCGATGAAGATATTTTCAAGTAAGTCTGCATGAGGTACTTCATAATCAGTACCACCAATATTTACTGAACTCTCTCTAAATACTCCCCACTTTAAAGCTTCCTCTTTGGCGACAAAAGAGTGAAGTGTAGTAAAGGTATCAATATCGAGATTAAATGATTTATTCTCTATAAGCTCAAACAGATAATCAACGCTTTTGTTTTGATTGAGTATCTGTTGTTCATCACTTAGCTTGTGTCCGCCTACAGTTACACCCTCTAATAGTGTTTGTACTTCGGGGTATGTCATGGCATTTCCCTCTAGTGCAGAAGTATTGTAAACAAAGTCTATCTTGTCTTTTTTTGCTAGATAAAAGGCAAGTTCTGTATTTGGTTTAAAGATTGATAATTTGTTTGTTTCAATCTTGTTTATTTCATCACTGATTAGTTTCATGGATATACCTTTTTAGTTGTTAATACAATTATATAGAAATATGTCTTAAAAGTCCATTAAAATACGAATAATTATTAATAAACTTAAACCGAAAAGTCCA
>VCAW01000190.1 GCA_013607775.1 Campylobacterota bacterium
TAGAACATAGGCTCACAGCTCCATGCACACCTCAAACCAACGGAATGGTTGAGAGGGTTAACGGTACGATTAAAAACGCTACCATTAAAGCTGAAGATTATACAAGTATTGAAGAGGTAAAAAAAGAGTTAAACAAATTCTTGATATACTACAATTTCAACAGAAGACATGGGTCTTTACGAAAAGAGTTGAAAGTAAGAACTCCGTTTGATGCAGTTCAGAGTTGGTTTCAAACGAAACCTGAAATATTTAATATTTTACCTCATGTGTTTCAAGATATTGCTTTTGGAATGGTACAACGTGGTGAAACTTGACATCAAACTCTATGGTAAGGACTCTGATGGGCTACAAAAAGTTGCTTCTAAGATTGAACGTAGACTGCGTGATTTAAAAGTCACACAGTCTGTCTTTTCAGACCAGGCATCTGCTGGATTCTTTATCGATATTGACATCGACACTGAAGCCTTGCAACGTTATAACATCACAAAGTCACTCATACAAGAGTACACTTCCGCTGCCATTGGTGGTAAAAAAATCACTACTATGTATAAAGGCTTGGAGCGTTACCCAATAGCACTTCGTTTTGAAGAAGAGGAGCGTCGTAATCTAGATGACATACGTAATATACAGATAAAAACCCCTCTAGGGTTTGTACCTCTCTCTACGTTTGCAAAAGTACAGTACAGAGAGAGTGCATCGGTCATCAAGTCAGAGATGGCAACACCTGTGACCTTTGTCTATATTACGCCACAACAAGGTATGTCTGTCGTGACCTATAAAGAAGAGGCTATGAAAGCTTTGGCAGATTTGAAAATGCCAGCGGGGTATTACTTTGAGTGGGCAGGACAGTCCGAGTACCTAGAATCAGCAACGGAAAAGATGAAGTGGATTATCCCAACTGTCTTACTTGTGATTTTTGTACTCATCTATTTTGCACTCGGAGATATGGTACCGACACTTATCGTCTTCTTTACCTTGCCCTTTGCCTTGGTAGGTGGACTTGTTTACATTCAAATGTTAGACTTCAACATGAGTATTGCTGTCATTGTAGGATTCCTCGCTTTGCTGGGGATTGCTGCTGAGACTGCCATCGTGATGATAGTTTACCTCCAAGAGAGTGTGGATGAAATGCGTGCTAAAGAAGGCTCTGCATTTGACTATGCCCACCTTGATGCTGCCATCTATGAAGGTGCCGTCCAAAGGGTACGTCCTAAGCTAATGACAGTCTTTGCTATCTTGGCAGGACTCTTACCTATTATGCTTACCTCTGGTGTAGGCTCAGAGGTCATGCAGCGTATCGCCGCACCGATGATTGGTGGGGTTGTAACCTCTGCCGTACTCAGTTTGCTTCTCATACCAATTTTCTTTGAATTGTATGAAAAGCATCTGTTAAAAAAAGAACTTAAGGAAACAAAATGACAAGTATTAAAATACAGTACAGTGAGGCACTAAATGACGAATCGTAAGAAACAAATAATAACTATAGGGCTTATCTCTCTAACCCTGCTCGCAACAGGATGTAGTGACAAAGAAAAAACAAAATCCATTACAGAAGGTGGTATGAAATGTGGTGCAGGTAAATGTGGTGCAAGTATGGCAAATGGTTCAGCACTACTTGTCAAAAAGAAAATGAACATTATAGACCAAATGGACAAAAATGACACGCGCCGTAACTGTGTACTCAAAGCCAAAACAACCAAAGCACTGTATGCTTGTGTCCGAGTTAATGAGACAGGAAGACTTAGCACTAAGTGTTCTACAGATAATACTCAACCTAAGGTTGCACCTAAAAAAGAGACTTCAACAGCCAAGTGTGAAGCAGGGAAATGTAGCAGTGATATGCAGAAAAATTAGAAGAGTATCTTTTTAATCAGCATTCCCAAGGCAAAGACATAAAGAACCAAAAGTGACATTTTATGATTTTTAGAACTCACATGGTCTTTAAGCCAAATACCTAAAGTAACTCCAACCAAAGAGGCAATGGCAACTACCAAGCCATTGTGGAAGTCTATCGTCCCGGAATTGAGTCTACTTATCATCCCGGCTACAGATGAGAATGCTACAAAGAAAAGCCCTGCTGAGACTGCCTTTTTGATCGGATAGTGTAAGAGTCCTACCAAAAGAGGTGTCAAAATAACAGAACCACCAATACCAAGTGTAATTGCAAAAATACCTATCACCAAACCTATCACAAACAATAAAACTTTAGAGAGTGATTTTGTTTGTGAATCATCTTCATGATTTTTAGAGAAAAAAAGTCGAAACAAGGCAAAGAGTAAAAGTCCAAAAAAGAGAAATTGCAAGATAGTATCTGAGATATAAACAGTCACATATCCACCGATATATCCACCGATGAAACCACCCAATCCTACAAATATACCTTCACCGACAATAAGGGAACCTTTTTTATGGTTAAGGTAAGAGCCAAATACCGAAGAGAATACCATCTGTACAATACTGATACCAATGGCATCTTTAATGTCAAAACCTATGACTAAAAGTATAGGAACAAGTATCATCCCGCCACCAATACCAAAGAAACCTGACATCGTACCAATAAATATACCGACTAAAATAAGTTCTATTATCATCTATATTCTCCGAAATTTGAGCAGAATTATATCATTTTTATTGGTTATTTTGATATACTCTACAATATAAACAATGGAGTTTGGCATACTATGGGGAAATTTAAAAAACTTTTACTTCTATTACCGGCACTCTTATTGATTGCACTTATCTATCTTTCAGTCATACTAATTGACAAAGGGCATATTGCCAAAATATATAAATCAGAATATGCCACTTTACACTCTTCAGAGTTTGGTATGTTCAACTCAGATTTATGGACAGAAAAAATCATCAAAATCATGGATACTAAAATTGAAAATTTCAGTATCCAAAATGCTGAAAACAGAGAAGAGATAAAAGGCTATATCAGCACTATTATTGAAACACTCATAGAAGAAGCACAAAGAGCTGTAAAAGAGAGAAATACACATAAGCGTGGCTTCCTAGACAGTATTTTAGGTTCAACTAAACAGATGATTACCGACTCCATCATTGACTTTAAAGATTTACGTGAGCGTGTACCTGAATTTACAGATAGAGTACTTAAAGAGATTGAAAAACCGGAAAATCAAGCACGAGCCAAAACTGTATTACGTGAGAAAGTAAAAGAGTTTATGCATAATAACATTGAAAAACATACTGATATGACTGCTTTTAATACTGTTTTAAAGCGTTACAATACAATATCATTAGAAGCATGTAACGCTATACTCGATGAAAAAATGCAAACTCTTGAGGCTGAGATGCATCATACTATGGAAACCATGCTTGTCCTTGCATTTATTATTATAGTCATTATTTTGTTTTATGGTACACTCAATACCTTTACACTACTTCTACTTTCAGGAACAACCATAGCACTTCTTGTTTCTGGTATTTTTCTGCCTATGTTGGACATTGAAGCAAAAATCGCACAGCTTAACTTTACGATACTCGACAATACAGTTGTTTTCCATAACCAAATACTCTTCTTTCAAAGTAAAAGTATCTCTGATTTAGTGACACTGCTTCTAGACTCAGACAAACTCAAAATGAAATTTGTGGGAGTTCTACTTGTTATGTTCTCGGTTATTTTCCCAACACTAAAACTTATCTCCACAACACTCTACTTCTACAGTAAAAGCATCATAGGGAACAACCCTGTCACACGTTTCTTTGCACTCAAATCTACCAAATGGTCGATGGCAGATGTTTTTGTTGTTTCTATTTTTATGGCATATTTAGGACTCGATGGTGTGGTGAGTAATGAACTTAAACGTCTTGAAGGGAAAGCAGATCCCGTGAATATTATCACCACTAACGGGACACACTTGGAAGTAGGTTTCTTTCTATTTTTAGGTTTTGTACTGACTAGTTTTGTACTCGCTTATCTAGTACATAAAAAGAAATCTCAAGAATAGGTCTTACAAATACATAAACTGAGATAAAAAGATAATAGTTACTACAAAGGCAAATGGCAAGACATGACTCTTAAATACAAAGGGTTGTATCTTGAAATAGACTTGTAGTCCACCTCTCAGTCCAAGCCATATTCCTAAAAATGCTTTAAGTCCCAACATCATTTGAAAATGACTCAATCCTTTATCTAAATCTATAGGACCATACACCTGGCTAATAAGATAAAGCCCTGTTGCCACAGCCACAAGGAGGCTTGGCGGTACAACTTTACGTACATACTTCATAAAAGACTCACGAATCTTTACATGCTCTTCTTGACTAAATGACTCTTTTATGTGTACTAAAAAAAGATTATCAACAATGAGAAATCCCCCATAAATAAATGCTGCAAAAAGGTGAATGGTTTTGATGAGTATAAAAGTCATGTAAGTGTCCTAAATTTTGGAAGAATTATAGTCTATTTTATATTGGAGTGATTTGATATATATCAACTAACCAATAAAATCCTGAGAGAAAAAAGCCTCTATCACTTCTCTCATTTCTCTGGGGTCTTCGATACGATTCACATCGTTTCTAAAGGATGATGCACCTGGATAACCTGCTTTAGAGTAAGAGTGTAGGTTTTTTCTGAAGATAATCGCACCATATTTGTCATAATGCTGTATCATCTGGTCAAAATGCTCTAAGACTACCTCTTTTATGAGTTCCGGTGTAGGTTCATCCATCCCCTCTTTAATTTGCTTAAATATCCACGGTTTACCCACAGCTGCACGCCCAATCATGATGCCATCAGCACCGGTGTATTCTCGTACCCATTTGGCTTTTGCCGAGGTATCTATGTCACCGTTGGCAAACATAGGAATCTTTACACTCTGTTTTATCTCGGCAAGAGCATCATAATCTACAGGTGCCTTGTAGCGCCCTGCTCTCGTACGTCCATGTACTGCGATATAATCTGCTCCTGCATCTTCACAAAGTTTGGCTATCTCGACGTGGTTTTTTTCATTGAATCCTAAACGAAACTTCACTGAGGTGTATTCTTTGTTGGAGTACTGCTTGATGGTCTCAATCACCTTTGCCATTTGAGGCAGGTCAGTGAGCAAAGAAGAGCCTTGAAGGTTATTTACCACCTTGGGTGCAGGACAACCACAGTTTAGGTCTATACACGTCACATCTTCACGTGCATTGATGATCTCTACCGCACGCTTAATGACATCAAGGTCTGAGCCGGCTATTTGTATAGAGTAAGGGTTTTCAATAGGTGCACGTTCAAGCATCTTATAGGTTTTTTTAGAATTGTGTATGAGTGCGTTGGAGCTTATCATCTCTGAGACAGTAAGATCTACCCCAAACTTCTTTACAACAGAACGAAAAGGAAGGTCAGTAAAGCCCGCCAAAGGGGCTAAAGCGTAAAGTGTTTTTGAAAAGTCTAAGGATGCCATAAAGGTTAGTAGAACCTTTGCTCACTACATATAGACTTGATATCTATAATATCTTCCAACTTAAACTTACTATGCTCTCTTTTGAGGGTATAAAGTGCTCTAAACTTCATAAAGTCATTCTCGTCATGCTCATCAAGATACTTGGATACTTGATCAAGCAATTCATATTCAAAGAGTAAATAAAGATAAGCATTTTGTGCTTTTTCATTTTTAGCTTGGTACTCTTTAAACAGAAGTAAATTCTCTTCAGGTTTAAAATACTTTTTGGTTATCGAAGCAATAGCAATGAAATCTTCACATCTTAAGTCAAGTACATGGACAAACTCTGTGAGTATTTCAGGTGTTAAGCCCAATTTTTCATCATGACTGACTCTATTGAGCATCACTAAAAAGTTTTTTACATCAAACACTTTTGCATATTTACGTGCTTTAACAAAGTCCTCTTTACGTGCAAAAGTTTCCAATGCTTCTTTCTGTACTACTTCAGAGTAGTCCGAAGTAGCACGCATTACACCTTCAACAAATTTCTCATCGGATTCAAGACAGTTCAATCTATTTTGAATAAGTATGGGGTTACCAGGATTAAAGACTTTAGTCATCTTTAACTCTTTTAAATCTACATACTCACCATTTTTAATTTTCTGAATGATATTTACGACACGTGAAAGTCTAGGAGAAAGCCCTTCCACTGTGTCATTTAAAGCTAGAGTTGATTTACCTAAAAGTGCTGCGGATGCACCTACTTCATCGATGGCATACTTTTGCTCTTTTGGCTCATTAACCAAAGACCAGTAAAGTGCATCTTCAAGTGTACCTGTATCTTTACGCCATTTTTTAAGTAAAAAGTAGTTTTTAAGTCCATAAAAGAACATATGAAATAAGGTCACAATAAAAAGCAAGATCATAGGCAAAACAAACCATAAAGCGATAGGGAAATTAAAATTAATTCCCATCACTTCCAGTAAATAATAATTTGGATTCACCATATAGGCAAGTCCACCAACTATGCCAATTAATACCAAGGATGCAAATATATATAAACCTAATCTCATCTTTTCCCCTTATTAAGTAAGCGTTAGTTCGCTTCTTTTTCGTTGATCTCCCTACAAGTGATACAGTAACGTGCAAAGTTTTTTACTTCTAAACGTGCTTTACCTATAGGCTCTTCACACATTTCACAAATACCAAATGTGTTATGTTTTATTTTATCTAAAGCAAGTTCAATCTCGTTTAATTCTTTACGTTGCTGAACTAAAATAGCACTATCTACCACTGTTTCAGCAGAGGCTGCTGCATAGTCACCTTCATCATTGAGCTCTAGATCTCGCATACCATCCAACTCTAGTGCTGTACCTCTAAGGTTTTTCTCTATTTGTACTCTTCTATCTAACAATTTATTTTGAAATTCTTCCAATTCAACTTTAGTTAACATTTTTACTCTTCCTATTTATGATACGGATGATTGTTATTAATTGTCAGTCCCCTAAATACTTGTTCCAACAACACAACTTTCACCAGTTTATGTGAAAGCGTTATTTTACCAAATGATATAGCATTATTACATTTGTTCAAAAAATCCCTCTCAAAGCCGTATGCACCGCCAATGAAGAGATTTACCTGCACGCTATCCTTAAGCAGTTTTGCGAAATCATGACTATCCACCTCTTTTGCAGCAGGATGAAGTGCAATATTTATACCATTTTTCATATATTTTTCTAAAGCTTTTGTGTATGATTTTTGTGCCGCTTCAGGAGAGATGTCATGGGCTTTGGCGATTTCTTTGTCAAAAACCTCTATAACTTCAACTTGTGCGAAGGGTTTTGCTATCTTTTTATAGTGTTCTATGAGTCCTGAGTAGAGATTATCTTTGCCTTTTTTATCGACGATGATGACATTTATTTTCACTTTCTAAGTCCTGCTTTTATTTTCTGTGCCAGTTGATGTACTGCCATCGCATAATAGGAACTATGATTATAGCGCGTGATGACGAAAAAGTTTTTCGCCCCATACCAAAGTTCATCATGGGTTTTTTTATTGAGTTTTATGAGTCTGACTTTATTTTTATAGTCCCACTTTTCTCTTGGTGTTATGCCTTTTAGGTGGCGACGGTGATAGGTATGCTTGTAGCCTGTTTTGTGTTTTCTAAAGCGATTTCCCTTATATTTCACTCTTGTAGCTACAGGCTCACCTTTACGCCAACCATTTTTCTTAAAATAATTAGCCACAGAAGCGATGGCATCATCTGCACGTTGTAAGGTAATGCGCCCGTCCCCATTAAAGTCCACACCAAAATGTGCATAATTACTTGGCATAAACTGTACCAAACCTATGGCACCTGCGTAAGACCCTTTTACATTTTTAGGGTTAAATCCTTGCTTTTTTGAAAGCTTTAGAAACTCAATGAGTTGCTTTTTGAAAAATTTGTTTCTTCTGTTTTTTTCAAATGCCAAAGTTGCCAAGGTATCAAATACTGGGTATTTACCTACATTTTTACCAAAAGCACTCTCTATACCTATAATCGCTGCGATATACTCTTTGGGTACACCATATTTTTTTTCTACACGATTAAACGTTTTTCTATGTTTTTTTACAAAAGCGACACCTTGTGCCACACGTTTAGAACTAACTACATGCCTTGAATATCGCTCCCAAGGACCATATTTTTGACGTAACATTTTTGCTTTTGCTATCTGTTTGGGCGTACGCGTCTCTTTTCGTCTTTTTTGTTTATGTCTAGGAGTAAAGGCACGTAAAGCACTATGTTGTACTTTTACATGTGCAAAAAGTTTTTCCACTTCACTGCGTTTAAAATGATACTTTTTAACAAGTATGTTCATCGTACTTTTAACTTGAGGATATTTTCTATAATCTTTTGCATTCAAGCATATAGATATCAAAATTAATGCAATGAATACTTTTTTCATCAAACCATCCTAGTTTTTTTGCTATTGTATCGCATAAACAATGTAGCAAAGGTGTAATACACATGAAAAAAATACTTTTTGTCTGTCTTGGTAACATCTGTCGTAGTCCACTAGCTCACGGAGTAGCAGAAGATATCATCTCTAAAGAAAATTTGGATTTTGAAGTGGACTCCGCAGGTACTTCACATTGGCATAATGGTGAGGCACCTTGTGAAAATTCTATTAAAGTAGCACAGAGTCATGGTATAGATATATCTAGACAAACATCCCGTCAGATACAAAAAGAGGATATAGCTACCTATGACTATGTCTTTGCAATGGATAGACAAAATAAAGAAGATATGGAAAACTTTGGCTTTAAAAATGTCTACCTTTTAGGTGATTTTGCACACTTAAATGGCGTAAATGTACCTGATCCTTACTTTTTTACAGGGCAAAGTGTTACATTTGGTTTTGAAAAAGTGTATACTATGATTGCGACATGTGTCGAAGATATAATAAGGAAATTATCAAAGGAGTAGGTAACACTCGTCTCTTTGAAATTTCCAAAGGAAAATAGAAAATGGAAGCCTCTGATTACTGCATCGTCAGTACCACCACAGATACAAAAGAAAATGCTGATACTATCTCAAGTGATTTACTCCATAAGAAACTGATAGCCTGTGCACAACGCACCACAACCCAAAGCTCTTACCGTTGGCAAGGAAAGGTTATAGAGTCAGATGAGATTCTACTCCATATGAAAACCAAAAAATCCCTTTTTGAGCATATCAAAAAAGAGATTCTTTCACTGCACACCTATGACGTACCAGAGATTATCATGATACCTCTACTCAATGCCAATGAATTCTACTTGCAATGGATAGAAGAAGAGACCATTAAAGTTTAGGGAACCTCTAGTCTCTCCCATAATACGAAATCAAAGAAGCCTTCTCTATATCGTATGTGCATTTATCTGATAACCAACTATTGGGGCATTTGTATCTACTTTTACAGGCAATGTTTCTACATCTAGTGCATAGACTGTTACGATGTATGTATGTGCTTTGTCACCTTTAGGCGGACAAGCACCACCAAATCCTACTGCACCATAGTCATTGGTTATCTCCATTGCAGCTTTTGGCAAAGCATGTTTCGCAGATGCATCGGTGCTTATGCTATTGACAGAAGCTGGAATATTTACTACCTGCCAATGCCACCAACCACTCCCCGTTGGTGCATCAGGGTCATAAATGCTTATGGCAAAACTTTTTGTACCTTTTGGCGCATTGCTCCAGCTAAGTTCAGGTGAGACATTTTGACCACTACACCCAAAACCATTAAACTCTTGAGCTTTACTAAGCTGTCCACCTAAGTCACTACTCTTTAAAGTGAATCCATCTGCCATCATCGTTGTTATACTTAATGCAATAAGTAAAATACTTAACTTTCGCACCTAAATAATACATAAAATTCACCTCAAAACCTCTTAGTGGCAAGTGACCAGGCAAGTGCACACGCTGATTGCTTTATAGCCCTTGATATCACAAAATATTCATGAAACAAACACCCATAAAAAGC